>JAJXDX010000261.1:0-1944 GCA_021640185.1 Oscillospiraceae bacterium
GGAAGGAGAGACCGGCAGCGTCATCGAAGAAAAATACCGGCTGCTGACGGTGATCCGCAGCCGTGAGCCGGAAAAGGGACGTCCGCTGGTCGAAAAGCTGTTGCGCGGTATGGCGGCGGACCCGCATATTTCCGGCGAGTTTATGCGGGTGCAGGTATACGAGCTGCTGCATACGGTGATACGGGAGCTGTCCGGCGAGTTTGAAAATGACGATGTGGCAGACCGACTGCTGCGGCGCGCAGAGGCGGTGTTCTACTGTCAGGACCAGACGGAGCTGGAGCGGCTGGTGCTGACAGTGTTTGACGAGACGATCGCCGCGATCTGCCGCCCGGAGGCAGAAGATCCGTTTTTGCAGACGATCCTCCGCATCGTGGAGCAGGAATACGGTGATCCGGACCTCTCCGTGGGGCTTTTGGCAGAAAAAACCGGCATCAATGCCCGTACTCTGTCGGCAAAGTTCATCAAAAGCACCGGCAAGGGATTGCTCGATCATATCCACGGCGTGCGTATCGGTCACGCCAAGGTGCTGCTGGCGCAGGGGCGGCTGAGCGTACAGGAAGTCGCCGCGGCAGTGGGCTATGAGAATGTCAATACGTTCATACGGGTATTCAAACGGTACTGCTATATGACCCCCGGCGCCTATCAGGAATCGGCGCTTTCCCGGGGCGAGCATCCGCCGCAGCTGTGACAAAAGCTGCGGGATCGCAAGACGGCGGTGGAGGAATGGTAATGGAGCGGATCTCCCTGAATGGTTCGTGGCAGGTGAGCGGATCGGACGGCAGCATCTTTAACGGCACGGTGCCCGGGTGTGTGCATACGGATCTGTTCACGGCGCAGGAGATGTTCTTTGAAGAAAACGCCCGCCGGGTACAGTCGGTGGAGCAAAACGATTATTGCTATCGGCGTACCTTTACGGTGGCAGCCGTCGGGGAAGACCCGGTCTTGGTGTTTGAGGGGCTGGATACCTATTGCAGTATTTTCCTCAACGGAACAAAGCTGGGGGACGCCGACGATATGTTCCTTGCGTACCGGTTCCCGGTGCAGGGGATCTTGCGAGCGGGGGAGAACGAGCTGGCGGTAGCGTTCCGCTCTCCGGTGCGGGAAGTGGCGGGACGCCCGCCGCGCAGCGGGGCCTTTACCACCGAACGGCTGTATACCCGCCGGATGCAGTGCACCTACGGATGGGATTGGGTGGAGCGGTTCGTGACCTGCGGCATTTATCGCCCGGTGTATTTGGAGATGGGCGGCGAGATGTATGCCGATCGGGTATACTGCTTCACCGAGAGCGTGGATGACTACAGCGCCCAGCTGAAGATCGCCGTGCATCTGCGGCATCCGCAGGCGGGCGGCAGGGTGTCGGTGCAGGTGCTGGCAGGGGAAACGCCGGTGGCTTCCGCCGTTCACTATTGTGCCGAACCGCAGCTGGTGCTTCATCTGGACATACCGGAGCCGCAGCTGTGGTATCCGGCGCCCTATGGCCCCCAGCCCCTTTATACGCTGCGGATCACGGTGGGGGAGCAGGTGCTGGAGGAGACGTTCGGTATTCGCACGGTCAAGATCCTGCAGCTGCCGGATGCGCCCGGATCGGCGGAGGAGGCGCTTTGCCGTCAGCTGCAGCAAACACCGTCCGGCAGAGACTATGATGAAAATGAACGGTTCTCCGGGTTCATCCTGCTGGTGAACGGCGTGCGCATCTTCTGCACCGGCGCCAACTGGGTGCCCTGTGAGCCGTTCCCCTCTGCCGAAGCCCCCGAAAAGATCACGCAGCTGCTGGAAAAAGCCCGCCGGATGGGGATCAATATGCTGCGTGTCTGGGGCGGCGGGATCTTTGAACAGGAGCATTTTTATCGGGAATGCACACGGCTGGGGATCCTGGTGACCCAAGATATGCTGATGGCGTGCGGCGACTATCCGGAGGAGGATCCGCATTTTGCCGAGCAGCTG
>JAJXDX010000261.1:1954-3787 GCA_021640185.1 Oscillospiraceae bacterium
CATTATCGCCGCTCCACCATACCTGTCTGGTATGGTGGAGCGGCGATAATGAGAATTCGGTGGACGGTCGGGACACCGATGTCTGTTATCGGGGACGCACGGCGGCACGCCGCCTCCTTGCGCCGGTGCTGGAGCAGGAGGACTATGCACGCCCGTTCCTGTATTCCTCCCCCTACGGCGGGCGACGTTACGCCTCCAAAACGGTGGGAACGACGCATAATACGCAGTTTTTAGGCTCGACGTTCGCTTATATGGAGCAGGAGGACCTTTCCGACTATCGGGACTTTTTCCGGGGGCTGACCGCCCGCTTCGTGGCGGAGGAGCCCTCCATGGGGGCCGTGGCGCCGGAAACGCTGCATACCTTTATCGCCCCGGAGCATGAGGAGCGATACGATCTGTGGTTGGCGCATACCAAGGGCAATCCTTCTTTGCCCCGTGAGCTGCTGGATGTGATGCTGCGATTTGCCGATGGGCTTTTCGGCGGGCATACCGATTTTGCCGACCGGTATTTCAAGGCACGCTATCTGCAGTATGAATGGGTGCGGCTGACGGTGGAGAATGCCCGCCGCCATGCGTGGTTCTGCAGCGGTATCCTCTATTGGATGCTGGATGATTGCTGGCCTGCGGCGATGGGGTGGTCGCTGCTGGATCATGCGGGACGGCAAAAGGGCGGCGCCTGGGCGCTGCGGCACCATGCGGCGCCCTGCACCCTTACTCTGGAGAAGGGACGGGCGTTCGTGTCGAACATCCTGCCGACGGCGGTGTCGGCGACGGTGACCGTGCAGCGCGTCGTGCTGGGGGGCGACGTTGTCAGCACGGTCATGACCCAAGAGGCGGCATTTGCCAGCGGCTGTACGGAGCTGCCCTTTTCTGCGGGCGCCCTGCAGCCGGATGAGGTGCTGGTGGGGACCCTTACCGCCGCCCGGACGGTGCGAACGTTTTATAGCACCGGCTGTCCGCAGCTGACACCTTGTCGGGAGGCGGTGGCGGTGGAACGGGACGGACAGTGCTTGGTGCTGACAGCCGATCGGTATGTGCATGCGGTGGAGCTGTGTGGGGCGGAAACGGTGTCCGATAACTATTTCAGCCTGCTGCCCGGAGAGAAAAAGCAGGTATACTTCTCCGGCGCAGAGCCGACTTGGATGGCATACACCCTGCGCGGTATAGCACACCGCAGCAGCGGCGGAGACCATAAAGCATAAAAACAGCGGGAGCTGCCGGGATCGGCGGCTCCCGCTGTCTGTAAAGGGTGACGACCGCTGCCCGATAGCAGTCAAAATGTATACCGTAGAAAAAAAGAAAAGCTTCGGCTGAAACGCAGCCGGAGCCAAAAGCTTGATACCGTATTGATGACGGTGCAGGCGGGATCGTTGTGAGCGTGTACCGCCGGATGGAAGATCGACCCCGGTTTTGCGCATCGAAATGCGGCAAAGCAGACCGTGCGGCGTCCCCGAAAGCACAAAGAAAAAGCCCTGAGACCCGGCGGCTTCAAGGCTTTCCCGGTGGCAGGGGCAAAAGGGCTCGAAGTTGCTTCGCAGCCGCTCTTGCGGTGCCCGAAACGGCCGATGCTCGCTCACACTCGCGCCGTTTCGACCGCTGCGCCGACCCCTGCTCGCTGTATCCGCCGCAGGCGGTGCTTGCAGGCCCCCCGCTTGCGGTGCCCGAAACGGCCGATGCTCGCTTTCGCTCGCGCCGTTTCGACCGCTGCGCCAACGCCTGCTCGCTGTATCCGCTGCAGGCGGCGCTCGCAGGCCCCCCGCTTGCGGTGCCCGAAACGGCCGATGCTCGCTTTTGCTCGCGCCGTTTCGACCGCTGCGCCAACGCCTGCTCGCT
>JAJXDX010000262.1 GCA_021640185.1 Oscillospiraceae bacterium
TCTGCTTTTCCAGCAGCTTCTTCTTGCGCGTGATGTCGCCGCCGTAGCACTTGGCCAGCACGTCCTTGCGCATGGCGCGCACCGTTTCGCGCGCGATGACCTTGCCGCCGATCGCCGCCTGCACCGGCACCTCGAACAGCTGGCGCGGGATGTTGTCGCGCAGCTTTTCGCACATCTTGCGGGCGCGGGCGTAGGCGTTGCCGGAGAACAGGATGAACGAGAGCGCGTCCACCGGCTCGCCGTTGAGGAGGATATCCAGCTTGACGAGATCCGACTTGACGTAGCCCTTCAGCTCGTAATCGAAGCTGGCGTAGCCCTTGGTGCGCGATTTGAGCGCATCGAAGAAATCATAGATGATCTCGTTGAGCGGCAGCTCGTAATGGATGTCGACGCGGGTGGGATCGAGGTATTTCATGTCCTTGAACACGCCGCGTCGCTGCTGACACAGCTCCATGATGTTGCCGACGTAATCGTTCGGGGCGAAGATATGCGCCTCGGCGATCGGCTCCTCCGCCATGGCGATGGTGGCGGGATCCGGGTAGTTGGTGGGGTTATCCACCATGATGACCGAGCCGTCGGTCAGCGTGACGCGGTAGCTGACGCTGGGGGCGGTGGTGATCAGATCAAGGTCGTATTCCCGCTCCAGCCGCTCCTGGATGATCTCCATGTGGAGCAGGCCGAGGAAGCCGCAGCGGAAGCCGAAGCCGAGCGCGACGGACGTTTCCGGCTCGAAGGTGAGGGACGCGTCGTTGAGCTGCAGGCGCTCCAGCGCCTCGCGCAGATCCTGATAATGCGCGCCGTCGGCCGGGAACACGCCGCAGAACACCATGGGGTTCGCGCGCCGGTAGCCGGGCAGCGGCTCCGCCGCCGGGCGGGCGGCGAGCGTGACCGTATCGCCGACGCGGGCGTCGGCCACGGTCTTGATCGAGGCGGCCAGATAGCCGACCTCGCCCGCCTCGAGCTGCGCGCGCGGCTCCAGACGGCCGGGGCGCATGATGCCGACCTCCACGACGTCGAACTCCGCGCCCGACGCCATCATCCGGATCCGGTCGCCGGCCTTGACCGCGCCGTCCATGACGCGGAAATACACGATGACGCCGCGGTAGCTGTCGTAATAGCTGTCGAAGATCAGGGCGCGCAGCGGCGCGTCCTCGTCGCCCTGCGGGGCGGGCAGGCGCACGATCGCCTCGAGCACCGCGTCGATGTTCAGCCCCGATTTGGCGGAGATCAGCGGCGCGTCCGACGCGTCGATGCCGATGATGTCCTCGATCTCCTGCCGGACGCGCTCCGGGTCGGCGGCGGGCAGGTCGATCTTGTTGATGACCGGGATGATCTCCAGCCCGTGCTCCGAGGCCAGATACGTGTTGGCCAGCGTCTGCGCCTCGACGCCCTGCGAGGCGTCCACGATCAGCAGCGCGCCCTCGCACGCAGCAAGGGAGCGGCTGACCTCGTAATTGAAGTCCACATGGCCGGGCGTGTCGATCAGATCAAGGACGTAGTCCTGCCCGTCGGCGGCGCGGTAGTCCAGCGTGACCGCGTGCGCCTTGATCGTGATGCCGCGCTCCCGCTCGAGATCCATGCTGTCGAGCAGCTGGTCCTCCATGTCGCGCAGGGCGACGGTGTTCGTGCGTTCGAGCAGGCGGTCCGCCAATGTGGACTTGCCGTGATCGATGTGCGCGATGATGCAAAAATTGCGGATGTGTTCTCTGCTGACGGACAATGCCCGCACCCCGTTTCGTTTGGCGATATCCATTACAGTATAACAGGATCTTGTCCGCTTTTCAACCAAAAGATCCGGATCGACAAATGCCGCCGGATGTGGTATACTGGACACGGTGTCGCGCGCGGCCGCCGTCTCTTGACGGTATTCGGCCAAAACCGAAAAATAGTTGAACGATCCGCGCGTTTGGTCTATCGAAAATCGCGCGCGGCTGTGCTATGATGATCATGTACGGATATCCCACCGCGAAAGCGAAAAAAAGAAAAGGAGAGTTCATCATGATCCGTGTCACCGTTTGGAACGAATACCGTCACGAAAAGCTGGAGCCCGCCATCGCGGCGGTCTACCCGCGGGGCATCCATCAGGCGATCGCCGACTTCCTTGGCAAAGAGGACGACATCACCGTGCGCACCGCCACCCTCGACGAGCCGGAGTGCGGCCTGACCGAGGAGGTCATCCGCGACACCGACGTGCTGATGTGGTGGGGCCACATCGCCCACGCCGAGGTGCCCGACGAGGTCGCCGAGCGCGTGCATCAGGCCGTGCTGCGCGGCATGGGGCTGATCGTGCTGCATTCCGGCCACCACTCGAAGCCCTTCCGGCTGCTGACCGGCACGCCGTGCAACCTGCACTGGCGCGAGGAAGGCGACCTTGAGCGCGTGTGGACGGTCGCGCCCGCGCACCCGATCGCACAGGGCGTCGGCGAATACTTCAACATCGAGCATGAAGAGATGTACGGCGAGCCGTTCGACATCCCGCAGCCCGACGAGCTGGTGTTCATCGGCTGGTACGAGGGCGGCGAGGTGTTCCGCTCCGGCTGCTGCTTCTACCGCGGGCGCGGCAGGATCTTCTATTTCCAGCCCGGCCACGAGGCGTATCCGACCTATTACAACAAAAACGTGCAGCGCGTGCTGAAAAACGCCGTCCGCTGGGCACAGCCGACCGCCCGCGTGGACGAGCTGATCTGCCCGATGGTGCAGAAGCCGAACTGCGAGATCTGAAGATAAGGAGCATCGTCGCATGGATCAGACCGAAGTACGCATCCGCGTAGATACCGCCCGCACGGACGAGGCCGCGGCGATCGCCGCCATGGTCGTGCCCTACGGGCTGTATATCGAGGATTACAGCGATCTTGAACAGGGCGCGCGCGAGATCGCGCACATCGACCTGATCGACGAGGAGCTGCTTTCGCGCGACCGCACGCACAGCATCATCCACCTGTACATCGATGCCGCGGAGGACCCGACCGAGGCCATCGCCTTTCTGCGCGAGCGGCTGACCGCCGCCGGGATCGACAACACCTTGGACACCGGCACGGTGCGCGAGGAGGACTGGGCGAACAACTGGAAAAAGTATTTCAGGCCCATGCCGGTCGGCCGCCGTCTGCTGATCTGCCCGACATGGGAAACGGCAGAGGTCACCGACGGGCGGCAGCTGCTGTCCATCGATCCGGGCATGGCCTTCGGCACGGGCGGGCACGATACGACCCGCCTTGTGCTGGAGGCGCTGGAGGATACGATCCGGCCGGGCGACGCCTTCCTTGACGTGGGCTGCGGCAGCGGGATACTGTCCATCGCCGCGTGCCTGCTCGGTGCGGGCAGCGCCCTCGGGATCGACATCGATGCCGTGGCGGTGCGCACCGCACGCGAGAACGGGCGGCAGAACGGCCTTGACGAGCCGCGCTACCGCATGGTGCAGGGCGACCTTGCCCGCGACGTGACGGGACAGTACCCCGTCATCGCCGCCAACATCGTGGCGGACGCGATCAAGGCGCTGTCGCCCGCCGTTCCGGCGCTGCTGGCGCCGGGCGGGACGTACATCGTTTCCGGCATCATCGACACGCGCGAAAAGGACGTGCGCGACGCGCTTGCCGCGTGCGGCTTCACCGTGGAGCAGCGGCGCGAGCACGGCGGCTGGCTGTGTTTGGTGTGCCGTAGGGCCGCCTGACCGGCGAAAGGAGAGCCGTATGCCGCGTTTCTTCGTGCCCGCGCCGCCGGACGTCGGCGGCACGGCCGTCATCACGGGCGACGACGCCCGACACA
>JAJXDX010000263.1 GCA_021640185.1 Oscillospiraceae bacterium
GTTTAGCACTCACTATTTCCGAGTGCTAAACTTATTGTAACCCATTTTTCGGAAAAATCAAGAGGGAAAAGGCAGATTTTTCATGAATTCACAATTTGTTTACAAAGCGGCGGCCGTTTCCTTCTCCGCCTGCCGGTGGGCGAACACGGCGGCAGGCAGAACGAAACGGTATTCATGCGGTAGGACGGCAAAATGCATCCGGTCGGCCAACGTGCATTCGCCGTCGACGTTGCACCACGTCGGGCGCGCGGAGGTCACGGTCATGGACGACCCGCGCAGATGCTCGCAAAACGGCAGATCGGCATAGTCGCCGGCCTTGTATTTTTTCAGGAAACCGGGGACGCCTGCGCGGGAGATCTTGCGCACCAACACGAAGTCGAGCACCCCGTCGTCGATGACGGCCTGCGGCGCGCCGTGGTAGCCGCCGCCGTAATACTGCCCGTTGGCGGCCAGCGCCATCAGGAATTTCCCGCTGCGCTCCACGCGCCCCTGCTCGCCGTCGATCGTGATGACCATGTCGTCGCCGATCGGGTGACAGAACACGTCGGCGATCGCCAATTCGTAAGCCATGGAGCCGCCGACGCCCGGCAGGTTCTTATAGCGGATCATTTTGGCGCACACCTTGGCATCCATGCCGATGGACGCGATATTGAGCGAGCGGCGGCCGTCGCAGTCGACGGCATCCACCGGGATCGACGAGCCGCGCACCAGATCCTCCAGCGTCCAAAACGGCTCCCGCCCGCCGAACAGGCGGACGTAGTCGTTGCCGGAGCCGCAGGGGATCACCGTCAGCTCCGCCCCGCTGCCGTGCGGGATGCCGTCCGCGACCTCCTGCAGCGTGCCGTCGCCGCCGCAGGCGTACAGGCGCACCGGCACGCCGGTACGCTCCGCCTCGGCGCACGCCTCGGCCGCGATGCGGGTGGCATCCTTCGGGCCGGTCGTTTGGCAGATCGAAAACTCCTCTTCCGGCAGCGCGGCAAAACAGGCCTTGATGCGCTCCGGCAGCCGCATGGCGGCATGCACCTTCCCTGCCACGGGATTGAGGACGAAAATGTGACGCATGACAGAACACCTCCGTCGTCCGGACAGCGCCGGGCGTTCATCGTTCGGCGGCGAAAGACCGCCTTATTTGTAGTACATATACAGCTGGCATTTGAGCATCCCGTTATACAGCTTGCGCCGCTTGTCGGCGGGGCGGCCGAACAGCTCCTCGAACCGCTCATGCGGGCTGATGACCGCATAGCTCCAGCCGGGCTTCGGCACGAACACGCGCCCCATCGTGCGGTAGATGTCCTCCGCCGCGCGGATGTCCAGCAGCCGCTCGCCGTAGGGCGGGTTGCACAGCACTGTGCCGCTCTCGCCCTCCGGGCGGAAAGCGGCGATGTCGGCCACGCGCGCGCTGACGCGCGCACCGACGCCCGCCTTCTGCGCGTTGTCCGCGACCAGCGGCAGCACCGCGGGATCGATGTCCCCGCCACGGGCGGAGAACTCGACATCGCGGACGAAGCCTCGCGCCCGCTCCCGTTCCTCGGTCCATACCCGCTCCGGAATGCTGTCCCAGTGCATGGCGGAGAACGCCCGCCGCAGGCCGGGCGCGATGCCGCAGGCCGCCATCGCCGCCTCGATCAGCAGCGTGCCGGAGCCGCAGCAGGGATCGCACACCAGACGTGCGCGCCGCGCGCGCGTGACGTCCGCGATCGCGGCGGCCAGCGTTTCCTTGATCGGTGCGCCGCCCGCCTGCTGACGGTAGCCGCGCTTGTGCAGCCCCGCCCCGCTGGTGTCCAGCAGGATCGTCACTGCGTCGTGCCGGATCGTGAACTGGATCTGGCACTTGCTGCCGCTCTCGTTGAGGAAACGGGTGTCGTGCGCCTGCCGCAGCCGCTCGACGGCTGCCTTTTTGATGATGGACTGGCAGTCCGGCACGCTGTGCAGCTGCGAATCGAGCGACCATCCCTTGACCGGAAAAGCGTCGTTTTTGCCGATGAACCGCTCCAGCGGCAGGGCGCGCACGCCCTCGAACAGCGCGTCGAACGTCCGCGCCGAAAACTGCCCCAGCACGATCTGGATGCGCTCGGCATACCGCGACGAGATGTTTGCCCGCGCCATGATCGACAGGTCGCCGGAAAACAGCACGCGCCCGTTCTCCGGGCGCACGTCCTCCGCGCCCAGCCGGCGCAGCTCGTCGCCCAAGATGCCCTCGATGCCGAACAGACAGGGCGCACAATACGTGAATTTTTCCGTCATCGCTTTATCCTTTCCGTTGCCGCCCGCACGCGGGACGCAAAAAAGAAGGGGAACGTCATCTCATCCCGGATGAGATGGCCGCTCCCCCCAAAGATCATCGTGTATCGGCTCCGCCGCAAGGAGCCGCGCGGTCATTGTCCGCCGTTGCCGCGGCGGCGGGTGTATCCGCCGTGCTTGCCGTCCATCGAGCGTTTGAGGTCGGAGAACTTCTCGTCGCTGGTCGCCTTGAAGCGGCTCATCATGTCCTCGAAGCTGCCGCTGCTGCGCGAAGAGGAGCCCCACTCCACATCATCCGGCCGGCCGTTGAACGGCTGGCGGCGCGGCGCGGGACGGCGCGGTGCGGGCGGCAGCGCCTTTTTCATCGAAAGGCTGATCTTCCCGTCCTCGCCGATGTTCAGGATCTTGACCTTGACGGTCTGTCCCTCGGTGACGTGATCGCGGATCTCTTTGACATAGGTCGGTGCGACCTCGGAAATGTGCACCATGCCGGTCTTTTTGTCCGGCAGTTCGATGAACGCGCCGAATTTCGTGATACCAGTGACCTTGCCTTCGAGGATCATCCCGACTTCTAACTGCATATGTTTCCTTTTCCCCCGTCAATTTGCAAACTGATAGACCTGATCGTTGGCATAGACGTAGCCGTCCTTGCGCAGCTGCTGCTCGAGATATTGCTCGAAATGCTCGTTCTTCTCCGCAAGGTCCTCGTTGTACAGGCGGGCCGTTTCGATCTGCGTCTGTATCTCGTCGATCTGCTTCTGCTTTTCGTCGATCTGCATCTGCAGCTGCATCAGCTTGAGGAGCGCGAAAGCGGCGAACGCCACCACGATCAGCTTGATCAGCAGGTTTGCCCGCCGGTTCTTCTTCTCGGTCTTGTCCTTTGCCTTCACGTTTCCTCACCGCCCGTCCGTGTACATTTTTCGTCTATACCAAAAGATAGAGCCACAGCATCTATTTTAACGGATCTTCCGCCGGATTTCAAGAGTTTTTTTTGATTTTCTGTGATTTTTTTGCATCCGGCGGCGGGATAGCGTCCGTCAGCGCGTCTTTTTTCCCTTTGGCGGCCTTTTTTTCGCGTTTTTTGCGGCCTCTCCACCGTATACGCACCGCGCGCAGCGGACGCATCAGCACCGCGGCGGCGCTCCGGCCGGCGCGGAACAGCGCCGCGCCCGCGCGGTAGAGCGCCCGGCTGGCGACCCGCCCGACCGTCAGGTGCTGCACGATGAAGCCGAACGCGCTGCCGAAGAACAGCAGCGGGTGCATCCGCCCGTCCATGATCGCCAGCGCGGTGAAAAACGTCACCAGCGCAGCCAGCACGCCGAACAGCGCATCCGTCAAAAACAGCGAACGGCGCCGGCGGCTGCGCCACAGCCGCACGACGCCGAACAGATCGTACAGCACGCCGAGCGACACGCCCAGCCCCATGCACTGCAGCAGCAGCCAAAGCTGCTGCCGCCATGTCCAGCCCATCATGCCGCGTCAGCGCAGCAGACGGCGGAAAAAGCCGTCGCGCCGCGCCGG
>JAJXDX010000264.1 GCA_021640185.1 Oscillospiraceae bacterium
CCCTTTTCTTTCACTTTTTCGTCCTCATCCGGCTGCGCCGGTACAGTGCTCTCGGCACGGCGCGGCATTTTGCGGGCGCGGCCGTCCTCCTCGGCTGGATAGCCCTCGCCAAGGTCGATGTCGATGGCGTTCTTCTGCGCCGCCGCTTCTCGCCGCTCCACCGTGTGGGCGATCGCCTGCTCGATGCTCTCCTTCGTGCGCTCCACGGGCTTTTTCACCGCCCGCGCCACGGCGATGATCGTCGTCCCCGTCACCAGCATGAAGAACACCACCATCAGCAAAATGATGATGATCTTTGCCCCGGTATCGCCGAACAGGCGCTCCGCCGGATAGCCCAGCAGCGCGCCCAACACACCGCCGCCGCGGTGGACGTAGCCGTCCCGGTACGCCTGCGAGATGGCAGTGAGATACCCGGTCTGCTTCGCATCGGACGAGAACACCCAGATCACACTGTTGAGCATGACCACGAATGCCGCGCTCTCCCATATCCGGGCGCTGACGCTGCCGGTGTCGCGCTCCGCGGCCAGCATGACCGCCACGAAGGCCAGCACCAGCGGCAGCACATAGGCGCTGAAGCTCAGCAGCCCCAGCAGCACGTCGTGCAGCCATGTCCACGCGTTCTCGCCGCGGATGACCGCGATCAAAAACAGCAAAACGGCCACGGCCAGCAGGATCACCGCTTTGACCTGCCGCCGCGCGCTCTGCTGCGCCGCCGTCTGCCGCGCAGCGGTGCTCTTTGCCCGGGAACGGGTGCTTTTTTTGGCTGCCATAGATGTATCTTCCCCTCCGCTTTCGCGCCGTGCGCGCTATGTATCGGCCGGATCTGTCCGGCCGGTCGTCAATTCCGTTTTTCCTCGATCATGGCGGTCAACGCATCCAGCGCGTCGCGCAGCGACCCCAGCCGGTCGATCAGCCCTTCCCGCACGGCCTCCTCGCCATCGAGCACGCTGCCGACGTCGGTCGCCAGTTCCCCCGTGTTCATGCACAGTTCGGCAAAGCGGTCCGGCGTCATGCGGCTGTGGGTGCAGACGAAATCGATGATCCGCTCCTGCATCCGCTGGAAATGCGTGAACGCCTGCGGCACGCCCAGCACCAGCCCGTTGATCCGCACGGGGTGGATCGTCATCGTCGCACTGGGCACGATGAAGGAGCGCCGCGCCGCCACGGCCAGCGGGACGCCGATCGAATGTCCGCCGCCCAGCACCAGCGATACCGTCGGCTTTTTCATCCCGGCGATCAGCTCCGCCAGCGCCAGCCCGGCCTCGATATCCCCGCCGACGGTGTTGAGCAGCAGCAGCAGGCCGTCCACATCACGGCTCTCGTCAACGGCGACCAATTGCGGGATCATGTGCTCGTATTTCGTCGCCTTCGTTTCGCTGGGCAGGACATAATGCCCTTCGATCTGCCCCACGATCGTCATGCAGTGGATGCGGTGCTGCCCGTTGTCGGTCGTCACCGCGCCGCTGTCCTCCACCATGCGCAGACGCTGCTCCATACGGACGCTCTCGTTCTCCTTGCCGTCGTCCGGCGCGGTCTGCGTTTCGCCTGTCGTCTTTTTCTCGCTCATTCGCTCATCTCCCGCCCATAGCATGGCGGAAGATGGCGGCATTATGCGCGGAACAACTGTTCACACGTCTTTTATTATATCGCATATCGATCGTTTTTGCAAGCCCAAAAAGGCAAAAAGCCGGAACGGTCCGTGCGCATCCGCGCAGACCGTTCCGACCTCTTATTTCCTTTTTCGACCGACGCGCAGCACGCCGAGCAGCAGCCCCAGCGGAAAGATCAGCGCCAACACGATCCCGATCCGCAGGGCGGACGGCTCGGTCTGTCCGGCGGCGATCAGCCGGTCGGACACCGTGCCGACCAGGCCGGGGCCGATGACGCAGCCCACATCGCCGCACAGGGCCAGCAGCGCGAACATCGCCGTGCCGCCGGCGGGGCACGCATCGGAGCTCAGGCTGAGCGAACCTGGCCACATCACGCCGACGGACAGCCCGCAGATGCCGATGCCAAGCAGGCTGACCACCGGCCACGGCGACAGCGCGACCAGAAGATACCCGCCGATGCAGCCGACGGCGCACACCGCCATCACGCGGCCAAGGATCTTCGTGCTGCCCAGCCGCCCGAAGGCGGCGCGAGCGATGCCCATCAGCACCGCGAACAGCAGCGGCCCCAGCAGGTCGCCCAGCGTTTTGGACACATGGAGCCCTTTTTCCGCAAACAGCGAGGCCCACTGCGATATGCCCTGCTCTGCCGCGCCGGAGCAGATCATCAGCAGCATCAGCAGCCAGATGACCGGCGTCGACAGCAGGCGGCGCAGACCGCCGCGGCTGCCGTGCTCCTCCTCCACGGCGAGCGGCACGTCCGGCATGGGGACGAAGGCGAACAGTACCGCCGTCGCGGCCGGGCCGATCGCCCAAAGCATCGAAAGCAGCCACCACGTATCCGTCCCGAACAGTGCGAAATACAGCGTCGACAGCACCACGACCGCCACATAGCCCCAGCAATAGAACGAATGCAGCAGGCTCATCGATCCGGCCTTTTCGTCGCTGGCCAGCCGGTCGATCAGCGGGCTGATCAGCACCTCGGTCAAGCCGCCGCCGATCGCCATCAGCACCACCGCGATCACCACGCCGACGTACGGCACCGGCATAACGCGCGGCAAAATGCCCAGCGCGACCAGCCCGGCGGCCACGGCAGCGTTGGCCGCCACCGTACCGAAGCGGTAGCTCAGCCGCTCGCCCGATCGCGCGGCGATCAGATCCACCGCGATCTGCACGACGAAACACACCGTGATCAGCAGGCTGATCTGCTCCAGCGATATACCGTAACCGCGCTGCAGCGTGACATATAAAAGCGACAGCAGGTTGATCGCGATCGCCTGGGTGATATAGCCCAGATAGCACGCGACGCGCGTGGGCCGAAACCGCGCGGCAGGGGTCTTTTCCATCGGTGATGCTCCTCTGTCCCAAAGCTTACTGATCGTCCAGCGGCAGCTCATAGGCCGGCAGATAGCGCTCCAAAAATTCGTCCGCCGCCGGCAGTTGCATATCGCGCACCGCCTGCTCGCAGGTGCGGCGCGCGCTTTGGAACTCGCGGTTGCCCTGCGCCAGCTCCTCGACGCATTTGATCAGCGCGGACAGCTTGTCCGCCGCCTTGACGATGCGCCGCTCCTCCTGTGTGCCCGCCGTTTCGAACAGCAGCGGCGCATAGTCATCGCGCAGATCCTCCGGCAGCAGCGAGAGCAGCCGGTCGCACGCGGCGTGCTCCACCTGCCGGTAGGCGGTCCGGATCGCGGGATCGTAATATTTGACGGGGGTGGGCATATCGCCGGTCAGCACCTCCGGCACGTCGTGATACACCGCCATCAGCGCGCAGCGCGCAGGGTCGGCCGTGCTGCCGTAGTGCCGCACGGCGATCAGCGCCAGCGCGTGCGCCAGCACCGCCACCTCATGCGAATGCTCGCACAGGTTCTCTTGGCGGGTGTTGCGCATCAGCGCCCAGCGGTAGATGTTCTTCATGCGCGAGATCATGGCAAAAAATGCGTTTTTCGTCGTCCTCTCCCCCTTTTCGTCTCTATTTGCGAAGTATAGCAGAACCGGATCGGAATTGCAAGTACCGCCCGCCGTTTTCCGTGCAGAAAAAAGGTTTCGATCTTGTAACCTTTGTTGCATTTTCGGCCGCCGTGCATTATAATAGAGGAATACCGACAAAACGCTGCCGCACGGACGAACGGAGAGAACATGAAGAT
>JAJXDX010000265.1 GCA_021640185.1 Oscillospiraceae bacterium
ACTCGCTACCTCCACCTTGGCAAGGTGGCGCTCTACCAGATGAGCTACAGCCGCATATGCTGTTGTCTGTCCTGCAACGTGTGCTATTATATCAGGTCTTTGCCCGATCGTCAAGCCCTTTTTTGAATTTTTTCCGTCCCGTTCCGCGTCTGCCGCATTTGACATTTTTAGTGCTGTATGCTATACTGTAGATCTATGTGTGCGGACGCACATTGACCAAACGCCATACCGACCGATCAAACGGAGGTCATTTGATGAGTGAGAACCGCGCGACGACACAAAAAAAGCACTTCCGGCCGGGGCAGGATGTCCGCCGGATCTTTCCGCTTTCGCTGTGCGTCGATCTGTTTTGTACACTGACGATCCTGTTTTTCTCCCCGCTGGAGGTCTATTACGGCAACGTCAACCAGTTCCTGTTCTCGATCGGCGAGATCTGGTGGATCATGGCAGGAACGGCCGCCGTCGCTGCGCTGATCCTAACAGCGATCAAATGCCTGTTCCCAAGGCGCGTGGCATTGATCCTAAACGCCGTCACGTTCGGCGGCACGCTGTGCGCCTATGTGCAGGCGATGCTGCTCAACGGTAAGATGAGCTCGCTCACCGGCGAGGAGGTCGAATACGATCTGTCCACGATCGTCGGCGATCTGGCGATCTGGGTGCTGATCTTGGCGGCTGTGGTGACGGCGTGCGTCCTGCTTATCCGCCGCCGCGGCGAAAAAGGGGCGCGCAGCGTGCGCAATGCGCTGATCTTTGCCTCGCTGACGCTGATCGTGATGCAGCTGACCGGGTTTTTGACCAACTTCTTCTCCTACCCGACCGTGATCCGCGAGCGCTATCTGTCGAACGAGAAACAGTTCGAGCTGTCGGAAAAGGACAACACCCTCGTGTTCATCATCGACACGCTCGACGGCCGCGGCCTGGAGGAGGCACGCAAAAAATACCCGGACATCTTCGACGGGCTGGACGGCTTCACCTATTATCCCGACGCGACCAGCACACACAGCCGCACCTATCCCTCCATCCCGTATCTGCTCACCGGCGAGCTCTGCTATTTCGATAAGCCGTACACGGAGTACGTGAAGGAGGCTTACGAAAAAAGCAGCTATCTGGAGGATATCCGCAAGACCGGGTGCAGCATCGGCCTGTACACCGACGACCAGTACGTCGGCGACAAGGGCATGGATCTGATCGACAACAGCGCCGATTATCAGCAGCATTCCGTCGCCGGGAAAAAACTGATCCGGCAGATGACCAAGATCGCGCTGTTCCGCGATATGCCGTATGCGTTCAAGGCGCCGTTCGTCTACGACAGCGCCAAGGTCAACAAAAAGATCGTCCAGATGGCGGACGGCCTTCCGGCGCGCGCCATCGTTTATGACGACGACGTGTTCTACAAGGTGCTGCGCCGCAGCAAATTGCAGACCAGCGGCGAATATGACCGTGCGCTGCGGTTTTACCACTTCTGGGGCCCGCACCCGGGACACACGATCGACGAGAACGTCAAGGAGATCGGGCCGCTCTCCACGGCGGCACAGAGCATCCGCGGCGACTTTAAGATCATCCAGGAATACATCAGCCAGATGAAAGCGCTGGGCATCTACGAGCGCGCCACGATCATCATCACCGCCGATCACGGCACATCCGTTTCCGACAAACGGCTGGAGATCGACAATACCCGCACCGTCGCGATGCTGGTGAAAAAGGCCGGCACCGGCAATAACGGCGAGGGCTGCCAAATTTCCGAGGCGCCGGTGGCGCACACCGACCTGTTCGCCACGATCCTGGAGAGCTTCGGCGCAGATCCCGTGGATGTCGAGGAACGCTACGGCCGCCCGATCGACAGCTATCGGCCCGGCGAGCAGCGGATCCGCTACTATTACCACACCGCCCACTACAGCGACATCGACGGCGAGATCGCGCTGCGTGAATACATGATCGACGGCGATGCCCGCGTATTGGCGAATTACCATCTGACCGGCCGCAACTGGGATGTGCTGTATTCCGAGCGTGCCGTATCCAAGCACCGCCTGTCCGAGGTGCTGGACAAAAAGCGCATCGGCCAATGACCGGAAAAACGACAAAAACAGATCCCGCCCGCCGCTCATCCGAGCGGCGGGCGGGATCTGTTTTATTCGGAGCAGGAGAACGTTTCCACCCGGTCGGCCAATGCGTTCAGCTCGGCCGCGGAGGCCGGATCTGCGCGGCCGATGCCGTCGGCACGGCGGCGCAGATGCCGTGCGACCGCCGCGCGGTACGTGCGTCCTTCTTCGTCGGAGAAAAAGCCCGCATAGGCGGCGACGAGATCGTTCGACGGCGGCGCATCGGTGAACTGCGCCGCGATCACCGGGTACAGATGACGGCCATCGATGACGAGCCGTTCCGTCAGGACAGAAAACCCGTTTTGGCTCAGCCACAGCCGTGTTTGCTCCGCGTGGGTCATGGGCTGCAGGATCAGCCGCACGTCCTGCCGGCAGATCAGCGCGGCATCCGCCGCAGATAAGATCTGTGCGATCGTTTCGCCGCCCATCCCGGCGATGACGATGTCCCCCGCCTCGCCGGGGCGAAGCGGCGCAAGGCCGTCGCCCAGCCGCAGCGCGATGCGGTCGGTCAGGCCGACCTCGGCCACGTGCGCCCGTGCCGCCGCCAGCGGCCCGGAGCGCAGATCGGCGGCGATCCCCGCCGGGCAGATGCCATTTTGCACCAGATAGACCGGCAGATAAGCGTGATCCGTCCCGATGTCGGCCACGACCGTGCCGCGCCGCACCAGCGACGCGACCGTCCGCAGCCGCTCGTCCAAAGCGACCGGCTGACTGCTCATGGTGCTCTCCCCTTTCCCTGCGTGTCGGCCAAGCCCCCGGTCGTTCGACCGGGGGCTTTTGCGGTTTTGGTCAGTTGCCGAAATGCTTGTTGAGCTTTTCGACCAATTCGTCGACGCTCACGCCGTGCACCTCGCACGCCTGCTCCAGCGACTCGCCGCGCGAGGCCGGACAGCCGAGACAGTGCATCCCCATCTCGAAGAAATAGGGCGCGGTGGTCTGATCGGCGTCGAGGATATCTCCGATCAGCGTATTTTTGGTAACGGTCATATCGATCTGCTCCTTTTCTGTGTTATTGAGGTCATTATACACGATTTTTGCCGAAAACGCAAGCGTTCACGCGTTTTTCTCCACGCCGAGCGTCACGTGCTCGCCGTTGATGTCCTGTTCCTTTTGGAAGCCGCCCAACTGCCCGCAGACGAGCGTCGTGCCCATCACATCGTGCAGCACGCTGTCGCGGCAGTCGGTCAGGATCTTGGCGATACGGTCGTTGCCGTCGGCATACACCGTGATCGTGTCCGTCACCTCGAACCCGGCCTCCTTGCGCATGGTCTGCAGCTTGCTGACCAGCTCGCGCACGAAGCCTTCTTCGATCAGCTGCGGCGTCAGGCGCGTGTCGATCGCCACGGTGATGCCGTTGTCGGACACGGTGTAGAACCCGTCGGTCTGCGCCGTTTCGATCAGCAGGTCGTCGGGCGTGAGCACGACGGCGCCGTCAAGAATGGTCAGCGTGCCGGTCTTGTCCAGTTCCGCCTTCGCGGCCGTACCGTCTAGCGCGGACAGCGCCTCGCGGATCTGCGCCAGCTGGCGGCCGTATTTCGGGCCGACGGTCTTGAGCTGCGGCTTGAAGATATAACTCATGAACGCGGACGCGTCGCCGATCCGCTCCACGCTCTTGAGGGTAGGGTCCAGTGCCCCGGGCCGGGCGGTGG
>JAJXDX010000008.1:0-3017 GCA_021640185.1 Oscillospiraceae bacterium
ACCGCCTCGGCCGCCAGCATATGGTCGGCGTGGGCGTGCATCAGCACCACCGCCTGCACCGTCAGGCCGTTGTTCCGGATCTGCCGCAGGATGCGCTCGGCCTCGTCGCCGGGATCGAGCACGATCGCGCGCGCCGGGTCGCTCCAGATCAGATAGCAGTCGGTCTGCAGTTCGCCGACGCACAGCACACGGTGTTCCATACGGGTACGCTCCTTTTACAGGCGGATCGTCATGCCGTCATAGGCGGCGTGCAGCCCGTCTTTTTGCAGCAGCTGCTCGGTCTGCTCGTGATCCATGCCGCCGTACAGGACGGGGGCGATGTGGCTGAGCAGGATCAGCCCGTCCTCGGCGAACGCGCCCTCGTTGCGCAGCGAGGCGAGCATCATCCGGATCATCGGCACGCTGTTGTGCGAGCCCATGCGCTGATCGCCGATGTAGTCGCCCACCGTGCCGTCGAACACGAAAACGTCCGTGTGCCTGCCGCAGAGGAAGTCGTACTCGCGCGTCGTCAGCCAGCCGCCGTCCAGTCCGTAGAACAGGGTGTGCCCGTCCTCCTCCAGATAGTGGTGCAGCGTGTTCTCCGGCGAATCCTCCACCCGGTGGTTCGAGGGCAGCGGCGTCACGGTCAGCTTGCCGACCGTGACGGGGGAGAGCGGGGTCAGCGTGTTCACGCGCACACCGTCGATGTCGGCAAAGCGGAACGCTGCCCCGCCCTCGCACCACACGGCAAGCGGCGGCAGCCCGGCCTCTTTCCGTGCTTCGGCGATCAGCGCGACGCTTTCCGGCAGGATATGGTCGCGGTGCGTGTGCGTGACCAGAAGATCCGTGACCGTTTGCGGCGCGACGCCGAGGATCGACAGCGCGCTGGGCACGCCCGGTCCGCAGTCGATCAGTATATGTCCGTCGATCAGTGCCGCGGCGTTGCGCCGCACATCGCGCGAGAACGCCGCACCGGCCTGCCGCTCGATCTCGGCCGGGTCGAGATCGGCCGCACGCGTGCCTAAAAACACGATCTCCATCATCGCTCCTCCGTTCGGTCTCCTTTAGCGATCGTAGCTCGGATCGAGTTTTTTCAGCTCGCCGAACGTATCGATCTCGGTCAGGTCGGCAAAGGTGCACGGCCGGACATAAACATTGTAGTGATCCTTGCAATACTGCAGCGCCACCTGATCCCAGTACCGCTCGTGCCCGCCGGGGGCATCGAACACCTGCCGCACGTCCGCGGCCAGCCGGTGGCCGTCCGCTTCCGTCCAGTAGGAGATGCCGAACATATGGTAGCAGTCCGTGCCGCCGATGCTCAGCTCCCGGATCTCGCGCTTCGCGTTCGTTTTGAAGCACCAGTCGTCCGTCTGCTCCACCGGTACGCCGAGGTAGTTGGAGCCGTACTGGTATTTGCGGATCAGCGAGGCGTTGTAGAGCAGCAGATCCCCTTCGAGGATGTAGGCGTTCGCGAACAGGTCGCCCGCCGCGAGGACGGAGGAGATGTTGTTTGCCTCGTTATAGATCGGGTTGGCGATGAATTTGATGTTCGGGTACTTGTACAGCAGCTGATCGAACTGCTCGCCCAGATACCCGCGCACGATGTAGACCTCCTCGATCCCGGCGGCATACACGGCATCGAGCAGGCTGTCGATGATGCGGCGGCCGTTGACGCGCACCAGCGGCTTCGGCGTGTTGAGCGTGATCGGCACCATGCGCGAGCCGAAGCCCGCCGCGATGAACACCGCCCGGCGCACGCGGTACGGCTCCAGTGCCGCCAGTCCGGCGGGCGTGATCGTCCCGTCGGACAGCAGGCCGCCCTCGGTCAGCTCCGTGACCGTGCGGTTGACCGTGCCGATCGATACGTCCAGCGCGGCCGCGATCGCACGCTGCGAGGGTTTTTGGCTCTTTTCGGCGGCCGTAGCGATCTGCTCGAGCACGTCGAACTGCTTACGGGTAAGTGCGTCCATGGGTCATCCTCCGTTCTTCGCCGGCATCACCGCGCCGTTTTGTCCTCGTCGGACGACGCGGCGGCCATGTCGGTATCGTCGCCGGTCACGGCGAAATCGTCCTCGACCTCTTTTTTGGTCTTTTCTTCCAGCCCCAGCTTTTGGCTGACTTTCTTCTTGGCCCGGCGCCACAGCACCACCACGACGGCGGCGACGGCGATCGCCGCGCCGGCGATCGCCTGCACGGCAAAGGTGACGACGGACGGATCGATATAGGCATAGTGCAGCTGCATGATGTTTTCCTCCTGATCTGAAATGACGATCGGTTTTATCGTTTTCGCGGCACGCGCCGCGGGGGAAGCGAAACGGCTCAGCCCTTTTCGGCCGCTTTGGCGCGGGCGCGTGCGGACAGGCTGTCGATGATGTGCTGAACGCCCGCTGCGCCGTGGCTGCCGAGGTGATAGAAGTATTCCTCGCGGATCTGACGGATCGTGTCGCGGTAGCGCTCGCCGTCCTGCAGCAGCGCACGCGCGACCTCGCCCGCTCGGTCGACCTCGTTTTTGTCCAGCGCCGCGCCGATCCGGCTGCGCAGCCAGATCTCGCGCGGTTCGAGGCCGATCTTTTCGTAGTTCGGGTTC
This sequence comes from Oscillospiraceae bacterium, assembly GCA_021640185.1. Taxonomy (GTDB): domain Bacteria; phylum Bacillota; class Clostridia; order Oscillospirales; family Acutalibacteraceae; genus UBA5905. Next base: position 2,567 of record JAJXDX010000008.1, read on the forward strand.
TCCATCTTCATCTTCGTGTTGATGAACAGCGCGGGCTTGAGCGTCGCGAAGCAGAACTCCAGCCCGATGCCCGACCAGTCGGTGATCAGCAGGTCGGAGGCATAGGTGGAGGTGTTGGAGGAGAAGTCCAGCTCGAAGGTCAGGCCGTCGCCGATCTTGTCGCGGTATTTTTCCACCAGCGCGTCCATCTTGGGGCGGTAGCGCTTCATATACTCGGGGTGCGGGCGCACGATGATGTGCACGTCGTCGCCGTACAGCCGGTCGATCAGCGTGTCGATGCAGCTGTCGAGCAGGTTATCCTCCTGCCACGACGGCCCGATCAGGATCTGGCGGCGGCGGCCCGGCGCGGCAGCGTCGGCGCCCTGCGCCTCGTGCGCGGCGATCAGATCCTCGATCAGCGGATAGCCGAACTCGACCATCGTTTTTTCCTTCGTGCCGTATACCCGTTCGG
>JAJXDX010000008.1:3027-7942 GCA_021640185.1 Oscillospiraceae bacterium
TGCGCATGGAGGCGGACATCGTCGTCATGACGACGATGTCCGCCTCCATGCGCATCATCATCGGGATCAGCTTTTTGACCCCGACGTAATACGACTTGATGCGCGGCTGCTTTTCCGCCAGCGCGAAGATCGCATCATCCGGATCGTTCGTGATATAATGGATAGACAGGTTCGTGCGCGCGAGCAGGCCGTCGATCAGGTCCTTATAATACTTATAAAAGCCGCTGCGCTCGGAATAGAACACCACGTGCTTGTTCGCGATGCCGAAAAAGCGTTTGACGTCCGCCTTTTCGCGCTTATGCTGCGGGTCTTTTCGGAACAGCTTCTTTTTCCCGCCGACGCTCTGCAGGGCCGCCAGCTCGCGGCGGCTGTCCTCCAGCGCGGCGTAGTCGACGTATTTTTTGGGCGGGATGACGGCGTTGAGCGCATACAGCTGCACGATCGCCAGCAGGTTGCTCGCCACCCAGTACAGTGCGATGCCCGCCGGGACGAAAAAGCCGAGATACAGTGAAAGGCCGACGCTGAGCGCGAGCATACTGTATTTGTTGAGCTTGCTCTGCTCCGCCTGCAGAACGTTCGAGGCGTTCTGCGCCGCGCTGAGCAGCCACGACGACAGCCCGGCGATGACCGGCACGATCACGGTGATGCCCAGCTTGACGCTGGGGTTCCACGACAGATTCAGCCCGAGGAACGACATATCGAACGCGTACACCGCCGTCAGATCGATGCCGAGCAGACCGACGGACGTGCCGCCGGCGCGCAGCGCCTCGATCAGGGCCAGCTGTGCGTCGGACGCCGTTTTGTCGATCGACGGGAACAGCGAGAGCAGGCTGTCGACGGTGGCCTGATCCATTTGGAAGATATATTGCAGCGGGCGGTAGATGACCGCCACCACGCCCATGAGCAGCAGCAGCTGCACGAACAGCGGGATCAGATTGGCCAGCGGGTGGTAATGCTTCTGCTTATACAGCTTGGACTCTTCCTCGGCGATCGTGTCCGGTGCGCCGAAGAACCGCGCCTTGATGCGGTTGAGCTCCGGCTGGATCTCCACCATGCGGATCGAGTTTTTTTGGATCCAGACCGACAGCGGCAGCAGGATGATCTTGGTCAGCAGCGTGAACAGGATGATCGCCACGCCGTAGTTGCCGCAAAGCTCCCAGCACCACTTCATCACGTAGCCCAGCGGGGCGGCGATCCAACTCGTCAACGTATCCATACGGAAAAATTCCCCATTTCTTGCGTTCTGCCTTAAGGACCAGCATACGTACAGGCATTATAGCACGTTTGACCGCGATCGTCCACTGTTTTCTGCGCCCGGCGGGAAATGCGGCCGCGGGCGGGCAGCCGATGCGTGTTTTTACTTGACACCCGCGGCAGAAACTGGTACAATGTGGGGTAAATGATAATGGGTGCAATATGTCATATGACCGATGCACCGGAAGGAGAACGAGCAGGATGAGCGAAACGATCCGCAGCATGACCGGCTACGGCCGCGCACAGGACACCGTGGACGGCTTGGCCGTCACGGTGGAACTGCGCTCGGTCAACCACCGGTTTTTTGAATATGCCTCCCGCCTGCCGCGGGGGTATGCGTTCCTCGATCCCAAGCTCAAGGCGCTCATCCAGCGGCGCGTCGGGCGCGGCAAGCTGGACGTATCGGTGCAGATCGACTGCCTGACGGCGGGCGGCTGCACCGTGGCGGCGGACACCGTGCTGGCGGACGGCTATATGCAGGCGCTGCGCACGCTGGCCGGGCGCTACGGCATCGCCGAGGGCGTGACGGCGCAGCAGCTGGCCACGCTGCCGGACGTGCTGACCGTGCGGCACGAGGGGCTGGACGAGGACGCCGTGTGGCAGGCGGTGCAGCCGGTGGCGGAGCAGGCGGTCGCGGCGTTCGTGGCCATGCGGCAGATCGAGGGGGCGCGGCTGCGCGACGACGTGCTCTCCCGCGCCGACACGATCGAGCAGGCGGTGGAGCAGATCGAGCGCCGCTCGCCGGAAACGGTGCGCGAGCATATGGAAAAGATGCAGGCGCGCCTGCACGAGCTGCTTGGCGCCGTCCCGATCGACGAGAGCCGTCTGCTGACCGAGGCGGCGGTGTATGCCGACAAGATCGCCGTGGCGGAAGAAACGGTGCGCCTGCGCAGCCATCTGGCGCAGCTGCGCCAGATGGTCGGCGGCAGCGACGCGGTCGGCCGCAAGCTGGATTTCCTTGTGCAGGAGATCAACCGCGAGGCGAACACCATCGGTTCCAAATGCAGCGACCTTGAACTGACGCGGCTGGTCGTGGACATGAAAAACGAGATCGAAAAGATCCGGGAGCAGATCCAGAATATCGAGTGACGCGGAAAAACGAAAGGACGCGGTAACGGATGAAACTGATCAACATCGGCTTCGGCAACATGGTGGCGGCGGGCAGATTGGTCGCGATCGTCAGCCCGGAGAGCGCGCCGATCAAGCGCATCGTGCAGGACGCGAAGGAGCGCGGCACGCTGATCGACGCCACCTACGGGCGGCGCACGCGCGCGGTGCTCATCATGGACAGCGATCACGTGATCCTGTCTGCCGTGCAGCCGGAAACGGTCGCGAACCGTCTGGGCGACGATACGGAGGAGGACGACGATGAACAGGAATGAACCGCAAAAGGAAGGCCTGCTGATCGTGCTGTCCGGCCCGTCCGGCTCCGGCAAGGGGACGATCATCAAATCGCTGCTGGCCATGCGGGACGACACGGTGCTGTCGGTGTCGATGACGACGCGCGCGCCGCGCCCCGGCGAGGTCGAGGGCGTGCATTACTACTTCCGCACGCGCGAGGAGTTCGAGCAGACGATCGAAAACGACGGTTTTCTGGAATATGCCGAATATAACGGCAACTATTACGGCACGCCGGAGGCACCGATCCGCCGCTGGCTGAGCGAAGGCAAAAACGTCATCCTCGAGATCGAGGTGCAGGGCGCGGAAAAGGTGATGAACCACCGCGCCGACCTCGTATCCATCTTCATCACGATCCCCTCGATCGAAGAATTGGAGCGCCGTCTGCGCGACCGGGCGACCGAAACGGAAGAAAAGATCCGCGGCCGCATGGCGACGGCACGGGCGGAACTGACGAGGGCGTTCCGCTATCAATATGTCGTGCTCAACGATGAGGTCGATCTGGCGGTGCGCCGGATCAACACGATCATCGAGGCAGAAAGCATGCGGTATCCCCGCATGGAAAACACAGTCTTGGAGGTATTGAACGATGTTAGCACCAAGTGATATCGAGCAGTTGAAGGGCGACAACAGCCGCTATGCGGTCGTCGTGGGCGTGGCGAAGCGCGCCCGCCAGATCGCCGAGGAGTACGAGCAGGAGGGCCGCGAGCTGATCGAAAAGCCGGTCAGTCTGGCCATCAAGGATTTTAAGGACGGTCACTGCACGCTGGTCGTGCCGAGCGACGACGAGGACGAGGAATAAGCATCGCGGGCTTTAAGGCTTAAAGCCGAGCGGAGCGGGATAAGGAGGGGAGCGTATGCCGCAGGGCGTGCGGGTGGCGGTCGATCAGGCGACCATCGGCTACGATAAGCTGTATACCTACCTCTGGCCGCAGGATCTGGGCACGCCGGTGCCGGGGGTGCGGGTGCTCGTCCCGTTCGGCGGCGGCAACCGCCGCCGGCAGGGACTGGTGGTGGAGGTCGCCGAGCCGGAGGATCTGACGCGCGTCAAGCCGGTGCATTCCCGTCTGGACGAGGAACCGCTGCTTTCGCCGGAGCTGCTGGCGCTTGCCCGCTTTTTGCAGGAGCGGACGTTCTGCCCGCTGTTCGATGCGGTGCGCGCCATGGTGCCGACGGGGCTGTATATGCAGCTGCGCCCGGTGCTGCGCACCGCGCAGGACATCCCGCCCGAGGTGCTGGAAACGCTGACCCCGAACGAGCGGCAGGTGCTCGCCTTCGTGTCCAAATGCCCGGAGGGTGCGGACCGGGCGACGCTGCTGCGCCGCTTGGGGCTGGACGAGGACGCGCCCGCGCTGCGGCATCTGCTGGACGTGGGGGCGCTGACCTGCACGCAGGACGCGTTCCGCCGCACGGGCGACGCGACGGTGCGCATGGTGCGGCTGACGCAGCCGGAGGGAGAAGAGCCATCCCCGCCGCCGAAGCTGACCGACCGACAGCAGAGCGTCTACCGTCTGCTGCAGGACGTCGGTGCGGCCTCGCTGCGCGAGATCTCGTATTTCACCGGCGTCGGCCCGGCGGTGATCAATGCCTTGGTCAAAAAGGGCTTGGCCTATACCTATGACGCCGAGGTGCTGCGCGCCCCGTATGCCGATGCCGAGGAGGCACCGCCCCTCACGCCGCGTCCCTTAAGCGATGAGCAGCAGCAGGCGTTCGACACGCTGCTGCCGCTGCTCGAGAGCCGAGAGCCCGCGGCGGCGCTGCTGTACGGCGTGACCGGCAGCGGCAAGACCGCCGTGTATATGCAGCTGATCGACCGCGTGATCGCGGACGGGCGGCAGGCGATCGTGCTGGTGCCGGAGATCTCGCTGACGCCGCAGATGATGGGGCTGTTTTTGCAGCGCTACGGCCGCCGCGTCGCGGTGCTGCACAGCGGCTTGGCCATCGGCGAGCGGATGGACGAATGGAAACGCATCCGCCGCGGCGACGCACAGATCGTGGTGGGCACGCGCTCGGCCGTGTTCGCGCCGTGCGATCGGCTGGGGCTGATCGTGATGGACGAGGAGCAGGAGCATACCTACAAATCCGAAAGCTCGCCCCGCTTCCACGCGCGCGACGCGGCGCGTTTCCGCTGCGCGCGGCAGGGGGCGCTGCTGCTGCTGGCCTCCGCCACCCCGTCGGTCGAGAGCTTCTATGCCGCCGAGAGCGGGCGCTACACGCTCGTGCAGCTCAAAAGCCGCTACGGCGACGTTGCGCTGCCCGAGGT
>JAJXDX010000008.1:7952-18829 GCA_021640185.1 Oscillospiraceae bacterium
CCCGAGGTCGAGGTGGCGGATATGCGGCAAGATCCCGGCGCGGACACCGCCATCGGCAGCGTGCTGCACGCCGCCATGCGGCAGTGTCTGGACGACGGGCGGCAGGTCATCCTGCTGCTCAACCGCCGCGGGTTCAACACCAACGTGTCCTGCCGCTCGTGCGGGCAGCCGATCGTCTGCCCGTCGTGCAGCATATCCATGACCTATCACCGCGCCAACGGGCGGCTGATGTGCCACTATTGCGGGCATTCGCAGCCCGCGCCGCGCGTCTGCCCGCAGTGCGGTTCCGATAAGCTGCGGTATGCCGGGCAGGGCACACAGCTCGTCGAGCAGCAGCTGGCCGATCTGTTCCCCGATGCGCCGGTGCTGCGCATGGATACCGACACCACGATGTCCCGCTTCGCCTACGAAGAAAAATTCAAGGCGTTCGGCGAGGGCAGGTACCGCATCATGATCGGCACACAGATGGTGGCCAAGGGGCTGGATTTTCCGCAGGTGGGTCTGGTCGGCGTATTGTCGGCCGATCAGTCGCTGTACGGCGACGATCACCGCTGCTACGAAACGACCTTTTCTCTGCTGACGCAGGTGGTGGGCCGCGCGGGACGGCGCGGCGAGCCGGGGCGCGCGGTGATCCAGACCTTCACGCCGGATAACCCGGTGATCGCGCTGGCTGCGGCGCAGGATTACGACGGCTTTTACCGTATGGAGATCGCCAGCCGCCGGATGCTGCATTATCCGCCGTATTCCACGCTGGTGCTGTTCGGGCTGTCCGGCGTGCGGGAGGAAACGGTGCGGCAGGCGGGGCAGTGGCTGCTGGAGCAGCTGCGCGCGACGGCGACGGTGGATTTTCCCGATGTGCCGCTGATCGCGCTAGATCCCACGCCGGCGACCGTGCTGCGCGTGGCGGGCAAGTACCGCTACAAAATGCTGATCAAAACGAAAAACACCGCGCGGATGCGTGCCATGGTGCGCGCGCTGCTGCAGGCTTTTTACGCGAACGCCGCCTTCCGGGGCGTGGGGCTGTTCGCAGATATCGATCCGGTATCCGTGCTGTGACGGATAGCGACAGAAAGGAGCCAGACGATGGCGACGAGAAAGATCCTGACCGACGAGGATCCGGTGCTGCACAAGGTGTGCCGCCCGGTGGAAAGTTTGACGAGCGGCTGTGGCAGCTGCTGGACGACATGGCGGAAACGCTGCGCGCCGCGGACGGCGTGGGGCTGGCCGCGCCGCAGGTGGGCGTGCTGCGCCGGGTGTTCATCATGGACACCGGCGACGGCCTGCGCGAGTGCATCAACCCCACCATCCTGCAGGAAAAGGGCACGCAGGAGTGCACGGAGGGCTGCCTGTCCAGCCCCGGCGAATACGGCATCATCCACCGGCCGAAGGTGGTCAAGTTGCAGGCGCAGAACCGCGACGGCAAATTCTATATCGTCACGCTGGAGGGCTTGGGCGCGCAGTGCGCCAGCCACGAGAACGATCATCTGGACGGCATCCTGTTCAAGTCGAAGGTGATCCGGATGCTCTCGCCGGACGAGCTGAAGCGGGACTGACCGAAACGGAGGAGAAGCGATGGATCTGATCTTTATGGGCACGCCGGACTTCGCCGTGCCGAGCCTCGAGCGGCTGATCGCCGACGGACACCGGATCGTTCTGGTCGTCACGCAGCCGGATAAGCCGGTCGGCCGCCGTCAGATCCTGACGCCGCCGCCGGTCAAGGCATGTGCGCTGTCGCACGGGCTGCCGGTGTACCAGCCCCGCTCGATGAAAACGGACGACACGTTCCTCGAACTGCAAAAGTATCCCGCCGACGCGATGATCGTGGTGGCCTTCGGCAAGATCCTGCCGCGGCGGATCTTGGACATGACGCGGTACGGCTGCATCAACGTCCACGGCTCGCTGCTGCCGCGCTATCGCGGCGCGGCGCCGGTGCAGTGGGCGGTCATCAACGGCGACACCGAGAGCGGTGTGACCACGATGCAGCTGGACGAAGGCGTGGACACCGGCGACATCCTGCTGACGAGCCGCCGACCGCTTGACGATACGATCACGGGCGGCGAACTGTTCGACCTGTTGGCGCAGGACGGCGCGGTGCTGCTTGCCGAAACGCTGATGCGCCTTGCCGCCGGGACGATCACCCCGCAAAAGCAGACGGAGGACGGCGCGTGCTACGCGAAGATGCTGGACAAGAGCATGAGCCCGCTCGATTTCTCCCGCCCGGCCAAGCAGCTGCACGATCAGGTGCGCGGCATGGTGCCGTGGCCGGTCGCGACCTGCAGGATCGAGGGCAAAACGGTCAAGCTGTTTCGCACCCGCGTCGGTGCGCCGGCGCCCGCGGGGACGGCGCCCGGCACGGTCGTCGGTACGCGCCCGCTGGCCGTGGCGTGCGGCGACGGCAACACACTGATCGTGGAGCAGCTGCAAAGCGAGGGCGCGCGGCAAATGTCCGCCGCCGACTATCTGTGCGGTCATCCGCTGGCACCGGGCACGGTGCTTTGCTGAACGATAAAACCGATCGGAGGTCATGTCCATGGACTATTGGTATCTTATTCTGGTCGTACCGGCGCTGCTGATCGCGGCGATCGCGCAGATCCGCGTCAAATCGGTGTTTTCGCGCTACAGCCGCATGCCGGTGCGCTGCGGGATGTCCGGCACCGAGGCCAGCCGCTTCATCCAGCGGCAAAACGGCATCAACGTGCCGATCCGCGCCGTATCCGGCTCGATGACCGATTTTTACGACCCCAAATCGAATTCGATCAGCCTGTCCGACACCGTGCGCGACCAGACCAGCGTGGCGGCCGTCGGCGTGGCCGCGCACGAAACGGGGCACGCCCTGCAGTACGCGAACGACTATTTCCCCGTCCGGCTGCGCATGGGGATGGTCCCGGTCACGAACTTCGCCAGCAGCATCTCGCCTGTGCTGATCGTGCTGGGGCTGATGCTCAGCCTGCCGACGCTGGCGTACATCGGCATCGCGCTGTTCTCCATGGCGGTGCTGTTCCAGCTGGTGACGCTGCCGGTGGAGTTCAATGCCAGCGCCCGCGCCGTGCGCGCGCTGGAGCAGAGCGGCAGCCTGAGCGACGAGGAGCTGCGCGGCGTGCGCCGCGTGCTTTCCGCCGCGGCGATGACCTATGTGGCGGCGATGCTCGTTTCGCTGATGAACCTGCTGCGCCTGATCGCGATCGTGGCGGGGAACGGTAACCGCCGCCGCCGCTGATGGATGCCCGCCGCGCCGCCGTCAGTGCGCTGCTGCGCGTGCAGCAGCAGGGCGGCTATTCCAACATCGTTTTAGACGAGCTGCTGCGCCGCAGCGCCGGCGATGCACAGAGCGCCGCCGACCGGGCGCTGCTCTCCCGTCTGGTCTACGGGGTGACCGAGCGGCGGCTGACGCTGGACTATCTGCTCGACCGGCTGTCCACCGTCCCGGTGTGCAAGATGCAGCCGACCGTCCGCGAGATCCTGCGCATCGGCGCCTACCAGCTGATGTTCACCGACCGCATCCCCGACTATGTCGCGATCGGGGAAAGCGTCAAGCTGACCCGCGCGATGGGCTGCGCACGGCTTGCCGGCTTCGTCAACGCCGTGCTGCGCAGCGTGCAGCGGGAGGGCGCGGCGCTGCTTTCTGCCCTGCCGGACAACGACAAGGGGCTGGAGCGGCGGTATTCCTGTCCGCGCGCCATCCTGCGCCTGTGGCGCGATGCCTACGGTGAGGAGCGGATGCGCGCCCTGCTGGAAAGCCTGAACGGCGCGCCGCCCGTATATATCCGCGTCAACACCCTGCGCATCGACACGCCGACGCTCGCCGGCCGGCTGACGGCCGCCGGAGCGGAAGTGCAGCCGGTGGAGGATCTGCCGGACGCGCTGCAGATCGGCAATGCCGCCGTGCTGCAGCAGCTGCCGGAGGAGCTGCGCGGGACGTGGTATCATCAGGATCTGGCCAGCCAGCTGTGCTGCGCCGCGCTGGATCCCCGGCCGGGCGAAACGGTCGCGGACGTGTGCGCCGCGCCCGGCGGCAAAAGCTTCACGTCCGCGCAGCGGATGCGGGGACAGGGGAGGATCGATGCCGCAGACCTGTATCCCGCGCGGGCGGATACGATCGCCCGCCGCGCCGCGGCGCTGGGGATCGGCTGCATCCGCACCGAGGTGCGCGACGCGTCGCTCCCGCCGCCGGAAGAGCGGCGCGGGCGGTACGACCGGGTGCTGTGCGACGTGCCCTGCTCCGGGCTGGGCGTGCTGCGCCGGAAGCCGGAGATCCGATATAAGGATCTGGCCGCCTTCGACGATCTGCCGGGGCTGCAGCTGACCATCCTGACGCAGGCCGCGGCGCTGGTGCGCCCCGGCGGCGTGCTGCAATATTCGACCTGCACGCTCCGCCCGGCGGAGAACGAGCAGGTGACGGCGGCGTTTTTGGCCGCCAGCCCCGACTTTGCGCCCCGCACGCTGCCGCTGCCGCGGCAGTTCGCGGCGGCCGGGCTGCCGGTGGGGCACGAGCTGACGCTCATGCCGCCGGTGCACGGTACGGACGGGTTCTATATCGCGGGGTTCACCCGCATACGCTGACGAAACGAAAGGAGGCGGACGACCGATGGATGCTACGCAGAGCGACCTGCGCTCGCTGACCGTCGCGGAGCTTGCCGAACGGCTGGCCCCGCTCGGCTGTCCGCCGTACCGCGCCCGGCAGATCCGCCGCTGGCTGGATGCCGGGGTGACGGACATCGGCCGGATGACCGATCTGCCCGCGGCGCTGCGTGCGCAGCTGGCGCAGACGTTCACTGTGCCGGGCGTCACGATCGACCGCAAGCAGGTATCGCAGATCGACGGCACGGTCAAATACCTGTTCCGTCTGGACGACGGTGAAACGGTCGAATCGGTGCTGATGCGCTACAGGCACGGCATCAGCCAGTGCCTGTCCACGCAGGTGGGCTGCAAGATGGGCTGCACGTTCTGCGCCACCGGCATGGGCGGCTTCGTGCGCGACCTTTCGGCGGCGGAGATGATGGCCGAGATCGAGCAGGCGCAGCAGGACGCCGGCGTGCGGGTGTCGTCGATCGTGCTGATGGGCATGGGGGAGCCGCTGGACAATTACGATCAGGTCGTGCGGTTTTTGCGTATGCTCGGTGAGGAGGGCGGCGTGCACATCGGGATGCGGCACATCTCGCTGTCGACGTGCGGGCTGGTGCCGGGGATCCTGCGCCTGGCGAAGGAAGGGCTGCCGATCACGCTGTCGGTATCGCTCCATGCACCGAACGACCAGATCCGCCGAAAGACCATGCCGGTCGCGCGCCGCTATCCGATCGAGGAGCTGCTGGACGCGTGCCGCACCTATATCGCCGCCACGGGGCGGCGGATCTCCTTTGAATATGCGATGATCGACGGGGTCAACGACAGCGATGCCTGCGCGAACGAATTGGCGGATCGCCTGTCCGGGATGCTGTGCCACGTCAATCTTATCCCGATCAACGCCGTCCCGGGCAAAGCGCAGCACCGCAGCCCGCGGGCAAGGATAGCGGCGTTCATGGCGGTGCTGGAGCGGCGCGGGATCAACGCGACCGTCCGCCGCACCTTGGGTGCGGATATCGATGCCTCCTGCGGGCAATTGCGGCGCAAAGCGGACCGCAACGCCGACCGGGAGGCGCGAAAGGGGGAGTTTTCGTGCAAGTAACGGGAGCGACCGACATCGGCCTTGTCCGCAGCAGCAATCAGGACGCGCTGCGGTACGGATCGCTCGGGAGCGAGGCGTGCTATGCCGTGGTGTGTGACGGCATGGGCGGGGCCAACGGCGGCAATGTCGCCAGCTCCATCGCCGTGGAGCTGATCGCCGACCGGCTGACACAGTACGATCCGCAGGAGGCGACGCCGCACACGGCGGAGCACCTGTTCGCCAGCGCCATGCAGGCGGCGAACCTGTCGATCTACGAGCGGGCGCTGGATTCTCCGGATCTGTCGGGGATGGGGACGACGGTGGTGGCGGTGCTGCTGCACGGCGACACGGCGTGCATCTCCCACACGGGGGACAGCCGGGCGTATCTGCTGCGCGGCGGCGCGCTGACGCCGGTCACGCGCGACCATTCCGTCGTGCAGGAGATGATCGAGCAGGGACGCTTGACCGAAGAACAGGCACGCTCGCACCCGCGCAAGCATTTCATCACGCGCGCCCTTGGCGTGAGCGCGCAGGAGAGCGGCGAATATGACGAGCTGACGCTGCGCCCCGGTGACCGGCTGCTGCTGTGCACCGACGGGCTGACGAATATGCTCGATAACGATAAGATCCGGGATCTGACGGACGGCTGTCCGTCGATCGAGGCGGTGCCGCGCCTGATCCGCGCGGCGCTGGACGCAGGCGGGCGCGACAACGTGACCGTTTTGCTGGTAGACAGGTGATGACCGTTACGCTGACGGATACCGAAGATCTGACAGAAAGGTGAGGACAGACTAATGGATAAATACTTAGGCAAGCGGCTGGACGGCCGTTACGAGCTGCGCGAGTTGATCGGCGTGGGCGGGATGGCTTACGTGTACAAGGCATACGACAGCATCGATGACCGCACCGTGGCGGTCAAGATCCTGAAGGATGAATTTTTGAGCAACGAGGAGTTCATCCGCCGCTTCCGCAACGAATCGAAGGCCATCGCGATCTTGAACCATCCGAACATCGTCAAGGTGCTCGATGTCGGGTTCGGCGAGCATCTGCAGTATATCGTGATGGAGTATATCGACGGCATCACGCTGAAGGAATATCTCGACCAGCGGCGCGACATCCGCTGGAAGGAAGCCGTGCACTTCACCGTGCAGATCCTGCGCGCGCTGCAGCACGCGCACGATAAGGGCATCGTCCACCGCGACATCAAGCCGCAGAACATCATGCTGCTGTCCGACGGCACGATCAAGGTGACGGATTTCGGCATCGCACGCCTGTCGCGCAGCGAGGTGCGCGCTACGGTCGGCGGCGATAAGGCCATCGGCTCCGTGCATTATATCAGCCCGGAACAGGCGCGCGGCGAGATCACGGACGAAAAAACGGATCTGTACTCCGTCGGCGTCATGCTGTACGAGATGCTGACCGGCCGCCTGCCGTTTGAGGCGGACAACGCCGTCAGCGTCGCGATCATGCAGATGCAGTCCGAGCCGACTCCCCCGCGCGAGATCGACCCGAACATCCCGGAGGGGCTGGAGCAGATCACGCTGCGCGCCATGCAGAAGGATCCCGAAAAACGGTACCGCTCTGCGGCCGAGATGCTCAACGATCTTGACGAGTTCAAGCGCGATCCTTCCATCAAGTTCGAATACACCTATTTCGAGGATAACGATCCTACCCGCTTCGTCGATGCGATCACCCGCGTGCGCGGGGAGGAGCCGGACGACGCGGATGACGAGCCGGAGGACAAGAAAAAGGTCTCCACCGTGGCGATCCTGTCGGCGGTCGCGGTGGCGGTCGTGCTGGTGTGCGTGGCAGCGGTGCTGGTGTTCACCAAATGGCTGCCGATGACCGGCAAGCGCGACATCGTCGTGGATAATTTCGTCGGCATGACCTATCCGGACGAAGTGCAGAACAGCGGCAAGATCGGCAACTATACGCTGGCCGAGCCGCAGACCGGCTACAGCGCGGAATACCCCGCCGGTACGGTCTATAAGCAGGAGCCGGCCGCAGGCACCACCATCAAGTCCAAAGGCACGCTGACGCTGTATATCAGCAAGGGCTCCCGGCTGGAGAGCGTGCCGGAGCTGACCCCCGGCGAGAGCGCGTCGCTCGTGCGCAGCCGCTTGACGGAGGCCGGGTTCGAGGTGGAAACGGCGGAGGAGTCCAGTGCGCAGTATGCGGTCGGCACCGTCATCCGGCTCGATCCCGCTTCCGGCGAAAAGGTGCAGTACGGCTCTAAGGTCACGATGTTCATCAGCTCCGGCGAGAAGGAGCCGGATCCCGTCGACGTGCCGAACGTTTTGGGGCAGAACGCGAACGACGCGGTCGAGCGTCTGGTGGCGGCCGGGTTCGCGCGCGGCAACATCAAGACGAAGTACGTCAACGACAAGGCGGCGAAGGACACCGTGCTGAAGGTCACGCCGTCCTCCGCGCAGCTGGTGCCGACCGCCGAGATCGAGCTGACCGTCAGCACCGGCTTCCGCGATGTGACGGTGGACGTTTCTCTGCCGTATACTTCCTCCACCGTCGATCTGCAGATCTTCGTCGCCGGTACGATCAATAACGATCTGACCAAGCGTTATACCGGCGTCGTGCCCAAAGATATCGGCACGCTGTCGCTGACCGTGTCGGAGCAGCAGGCAAGTTACGTGGTCACGGTCAAGATCTCGCCTTCCGGCAAAAACGATTTCCAAGTTCTTTGCAGCTACACCGTCAACGGGCAGGACGGCACGGCGACGCTGCGCGAGTGGCATGATTATGTCGATCCCGCCACGACCACCACGTCCAAACGTCCTTCAAGGACGAACCCGACCGATCCGACGCAGCCGACCGATCCCGACCATCCGGACGAGGGTCACGGCCGATGAGCGAGCGCGTCCGCGGTATCGTTCTGCGCGGCATCGGCGGCTTCTACTACGTAGGGGCCGCCGATGCGCAAAATGACGGCGGCGAGATCACCTGCCGGGCGCGCGGTGCGTTCCGGCGGCAGGGACTGACGCCGGTGGCGGGCGACCGGGTCACGGTGGCCCTGCAGCCGGACGGCACTGGCTTTTTGGAGGAGATCCTGCCGCGGCGCAACCGTCTGGTGCGCCCGCCGGTGGCGAACATCGACGTGCTGGTGCTCGTCGCCTCGGTCTGCCATCCCGTGACGAACACGCTGGTGCTGGACAAGATGATCGCCTTGGCGGAAAAACAGGATATCGAGCCGATCGTGGTCGTCAGCAAAACGGATCTGGGCGATCCGGCTGCGCTACTGGATACCTACCGCGGGGCGGGGTTCTCCTGCTTTGCGGTCAGCGCGGCCGAGCCGGACAGCGTCGCGCCGCTGCGCGAGCGGCTGCGCGGGCTGGTCGCCGTGTTCTCCGGCAATTCCGGCGTGGGCAAAAGCACGATCCTGAACGCGATCGATCCGTCGCTTTCCCTTCCGACGGGCGAGATCAGCCAAAAGCTCGGGCGTGGACGGCACACCACCCGCACCGCGGCGCTGTATCCGCTGGCGGACGGCTATCTGGTGGACACGCCGGGCTTCTCTTCGCTGGATATGGAACAGGCCGGCTCGATCGACAAGGACGAGCTTGCCGACTGTTTTCGCGAGTTCGCGCCGTTTTTCGGCCGGTGCCGGTTCTCCGGCTGCGCGCATTATCGCGAGCCGGGTTGTGCCGTCCGTCAGGCAGTGGAGGACGGGCAGATCGCACGCACGCGGTACGACAGCTATGTTTCGCTTTATGAGGCGGCCAAGGAGAAAAAGGAGTGGGGATGACTGTGAGCCGATGCGTGATCTTGTGTGCCGGGCCGGTCGCCGATCCCGCCGCGCTTGCTCTGCTGCTGCGCCCGGACGATCTGATCGTGGCGGCGGACGGCGGCCTGCGTTTGGCCAAGCGGCTGGGCGTGGTCCCGGCGGTCGTGGTGGCGGATCTGGATTCCGCCGCCCCGGCGGAGGCGGCGGGAGAGCCGCTGATCCGCTTGCCGGTGCGCAAGGACTGCACGGACGCTGCTGCTGCTGCGGAATACGCCGTCAGCTGCGGCTGCCGCGAGATCTTGCTGCTCGGTGCCACAGGCGGGCGTCTAGATCATGAATACGGCGCGCTGCTGCTGCTGGTGCAGCTTGCGCGGCAGGGCGTGCACGCCGTCATCGCGGACGAGAAAAACCGTATCGAGGCGCACACTGCCTCGCCCGTCCGCCCGGCCGTGATGCCGGGCTGGACGCTCTCGCTGTTCGCGTTCGGCGCGCCGGTGGAAGATCTGTGCATCGAAGGGGCGGATTATCCGCTGATGCACTACCGGCTGCTGCCGGATGATCCGTTGTGCGTCAGCAACACCGCGCTGTCCGGCTGCACCGTCACGTTTTCCGACGGGCTGCTGCTGGTCTATCGTTCGCACGATTGATCGATGCGGTGATTATTTTGCCGCAAAGGCAGAAAAAACCGTTTTTCCCTCTTGACGATCGGCGGATAATCGAGTATAATAGTTGCGTTCCTCGCGTGTTGATGCAGGAACGGTTTCGACCACAGGGAGAAGTCGCCTAGTCCGGTCGAGGGCGCACGATTGGAAATCGTGTAACTGTTAAACGCAGTTCGAGGGTTCGAATCCCTCCTTCTCCGCCAAAATGCGGACAAAAAAAAGATGTGTCCAACGAAAAGCCCGATTTTATCGGGCTTTTTCGCTACCCAAACGGCGATTTTGCTCTACGCCAAAATGTAGATGTCAAATCGCCGTTTTCCCTTTGCGAATAGACTCGGACAACCGAAAAACAGAATAACGAAACTCAAGGCAGATAGAAATCAAAATCTATCTGCCTTTTTTATTACCCTAAAAAGGAGAACACAGATATGCTACAGAAAGAATTAGCCAAACGGCTCAGGGCTCGGTACGACACCAAGATGGACGGCAACGAATGGATGGAAGTGTCCTCGGACGGCATCCCCCTCTGCCGGATAAAATACAACGGTCAATTTCTAAGCAATGCCGACAAAAACCTCTCGGATGAATACCTCAGTAAAATTGCAGACATTCAGGATGAGATCTCCACGGTGCGAGAATATGTCGGTCTCTACGAGCACGCACCGCAGATGAAAGCCGACGGCGTCTCCGATCACAGACAGCTTGCCGCCTTCGGAGATACCGTGTTGGCGGCGACCTACAACGAAAAGAACGGCTTCATGTTCTGCACATGGAAGCAGAACGCAGACGGCGACTCGGTGTTTTGGGGAGATTACTCGCCGAACTATGAATATGTCAA
>JAJXDX010000266.1:0-806 GCA_021640185.1 Oscillospiraceae bacterium
GCCGTCGGTAGGCGCGGGGTCTTCGGGTTCGGTGTTCGGCTTGGACGGATCCGGCTGCTCCGGATCGGCGGGCGATGGGGCGGGGTCATCCGATCCGTCGTCGTCGAGGTCTTGCAGCAGCGTCGACGAGAACACCTGCACGGCGGCGATCAGGGCATAGGCATCATCGATGTCTGCGCCGGGCGCGAGCGTGCCAAGGATAGTTTGGGCATAGGGCAGATCCGGGTGATAGGCGGACAGATCCCAACGGACCGCGACCTCGGCCGTGCTGCCGTCCTCCAGACGGCAGACGACGGTTTCCGGCAGAGCCAGTGCTTCCGGTGCGGTGTCCTTGGCCGCCGAAAGGATGTCCGGACGGATGATCTCCATCAGCTTTTTGGCCTTCATCTGCGCCGTTGCCCGGCGCAGCTCGATCCGGTCGATCTCCGCAAAGTTTTTATCGTCGGCTTCCTTGACCAAGCGGATGGTGTTATGCCCCCGGCGCAGCGGGATGATGATCGCCACATAACGGTTTTGATCGAACACGCCCCAGCCGCTGGTTTGGTTATACGAAATGGTCTGCACCTTTTGGCCGTTGACATACAGCGTGTGGGAGGAGGGCTGCAGCGCGGCATAATAGATCCGCAGCTGATAGTTGGCGGGATCCACTCCGGTGGGCAGATCGGCCGAAAATTCGACAAACTGCCCGACACGGTCGATGCCGCCGACGTATCTGCCGCCGGAGGCGGAGGTGCTGTCGGTCAGGCGGGCATCGGTGGCGGCGTCCTCCGCCTGGCGGCGGGCGTGGTAGGCCAGCAGGGGGGCCT
>JAJXDX010000266.1:816-3693 GCA_021640185.1 Oscillospiraceae bacterium
CGGTGAGCGAAACGGTCTGATCGTCCGAAAATTCGCTCCAATTCGTCGCGCGGTCGAACGTGAGCCTGCCTGCATCTTTGCCGTTGACCGTGACGGTCAAAAAGGCGGGCGCCAGCCCCGTGGCATAGCGGGCGGTCAGCCGGTACCAGCCGGCTTCCTCCGCCTCGACGGCGGGGAAGGTCAGCCCGGCGCCGACATCATCGATGTTCGCCACGTACCGACCGCCGGAGGCGGTGGGCGCCGACAAGATCTGACAGCCGGTCAGATCGGCGTCCTCCGCTTCGTAGACCGTGCGGTCGAGCGGGACGAGCACCAAACGGTCGATCTGCGCGAACGAGGCATCCTCGGCGGGCTTGAACAGCTCCAGCCGGTGCGTCCCCGCGGCAAGTGCGATCCGAACGGTGACGTATTGCTCCGGGCCGAAGGTCGACCAATTCGTCCCGGTCAGGTAATCGACGCGGTAGTCGTCCTTCCCGTCGATCCGCAAGGTGTGGTAGGCGGGCGCCAGCCCGGTGGCGTAATGGATCTGCACGTCATAGACCGCGTCTTCGTCGGTCATCACGCGCTCCCAACGGATGCCGGAACCGACGCGGTCGATGTCGCCGACGAACCGTCCGCCGGAGGCGGTGGGCGTATCGGCATGAACGGACACGGCGGTGAGGATCCCGTCTTCCGCTTCCAAGCTGATCGTGCCGTTTTGGTCGGTCAGTGCGGAGAGCACGGGCGCGGCGATCTGACCGGCCGCAGGATCGTGATACACGAGTGTGATCTGGTTATTTTGTGTGGGGGAGAGATCCGGCGTGCGCAAAACGAGCCGTCCGCCGTCCGTGGCGAACACGACCGGCTTGGCCGCCGTGCCGTTGACGAATAGGGTGGCGGCGATAGCGCGGTCGGTCGGGTTTTGATAGGTCAGGGCGAAGCGCTCGGCTGCGGGCAGGCCGGTGAAGGTGACGGCCTGCGTGTTTTCCTGCACCGGGGGCAGGCGGGGCGTGCCGCTGCCGCTCCACGGCAGGCAGGCCACGCGCAGACGGGCGCAGCCCATGGGAACGAGCGTGACGGCCTCGACGGGAGCGTCGGTCTGCACCGGGCTTTGCGGCACGGGGGACGCCGTGCCGTTTTGCGCACATCCCGCGTCCACGAGGACAGCCGCTGTGCCTTGGCACGGATCCGGACCGGTGCGTTTTGGGACGAGAAGGGCCGGGCGGGCAGATCGCCGGACAGGCTCTCGAAGGTGAGCGTGCGCTCGAGCGCGTCGTGATCGAGGATCAGGGCGTAGTTCCACGGGGTGGTGCCCAGTACCTCGTAGGTGGGAAAGCGTGGGTCGTCGCTGGACGGGAGATCCCGCCGCACGGCGTATGCCAAGATCGTTTTGCGCTGCTCGTCCGGTCCCTGTACGATCTGCTCGTCATAATCGTTCGGCAGGGCGTTCCACTGCTCGCCGATCTGCAGGGCGCAGGTCAGCGGGCCGCGCTGCACGGACACGCTGCCGTTTTCGCCGCTGAGCAGGCGCAGCGGCATGGGGAGCGACACGGTCACCTCGTCGCCGGTGCGCCATTCGCGCCGGATCGTGACGTGTTCGCCCGCGGGCAGATCGGCCGTGTAGGCTTTGCCGTTGATCCGGATCTGCGGGGCGGAGCACCACTGCGGGATGCGCAGCGTGAAGCCGAAGGTCTGCGGTTTTTCGAGGGTCAGGGCAAAGGTCACGCTTTCTTCGAAGGGGTAGTTCGTGCGCTCCTCCACCGTGAGCGGGACGTTATCCCTGCCGACGGTGGCCGTTACTGCGGACGGGCCGTAGACCAGCGCCGCGATGCCGTCATCCGCCGTTTTGGCCCACAGCGAGGAGATGTACTTTGGCCAGCCCATGCTGAAATCGTGGATGCAGCAGGGGTATCCGCCGGGCACACCGTACAGCAGGCGGTCGCCGCCGTCGCTGGTGAAGCCGTGGTAGCCGAGCGTCACCTCGGTCTGGTTGATCAGAGAGAAATACGTCTGTGCCGTGATGTCCTCGTTGGTCGTGGTGGGCAGGGCGTTGAACGCGAGCCGCTCCAGCCGGTCGGCGATGGCGGCATCGCCGAGCGCGCGCAGCGCGCTCTCGTCCGACAGCATCCGCTCCACGACGGCGCACGTTTCTCCGCCGGCCGTGGCGGAATTATCGCGCATATATTCGTTGCCGTTGTTCGCACCGTCGACACGCCCTGCGCGTAGATCTCCTTGAGGTGGTCGCCGCATCCGGCCAGATAGGCCAGCGGCAGCAGTTTGAAGCTTTGCTGCTGATCGACGATGTGCGTGATCATCGGGGTGCGCTTGAAGTCGCCCGTGCGGTACACGCTTTCCCAGTCCGTGCCCTGTCGGTAGAGCAGGAGGATGAGGTCGAGCGCGAAATTTGCCTTTGTTTTGTTGTAGTACCACAGGGCGATGTCCACGTTATCGCCGATCCGCTGCGCCGCCCACGAGTCGGGGTCGACGGGCGTTTTGAGCAGCGTTTTCAGCTCGTAGCGCAGGAAACGGTCGAAAAACGGCATCACGTGCGGGTCGCCCGTCGCTTCGCCGTAGTCCCGGACGGCCTGCAGCATCAGGATGCGCGCCCACAGATCCGTGCCGGACGGGCCGAAGGCGCCGTTCTCCCGCTGGCTGGCCAGCGTCCAGTCGATCCATTTTTGCGCCTGCGCCTTCAGGTCGGCATCGTCGAGCGTGTAAGCCGGCGCGACCAGACCGCGCACGTGGTAGGGGCCGCGTTCCCACGCGTCGCCCGTTCCGCCGGACCACGCGTTGTTCTGCAGGCTGGGCGAAAGTTCTTCCAGATGGCCGGTGTGGCCGTCCTTTTGCAGGAAGAGCTGGGTCTTGAGATAGCCCTGTGCCGTGACGCTGCCCATGGGC
>JAJXDX010000009.1:0-9089 GCA_021640185.1 Oscillospiraceae bacterium
ATAATGGGTTGTTCGGCAAGATGTTCAAGCATCGTGAAGCAGTCTTCAAAAGGAATCGGGTATTCAAATTCCAGACGCGTGACGCCGACGGTGGGGCCTTTGACGGTCATGAAGGCTTTGTCGCCTACGGTGCGGATGCGGACGGTGCGCTCTTTGCCGCTGTCGCTCTTGACGGTCTTATGAGCGATGCGGGTGGGCTTTTTGCAAGCCGGGCACACGACCTGGACCTTCGCGGCATACATCGCGGCTTCCGCTTCGATGATGCCGCCGGGATCGCCGGCCTTGCGCGGCTTGACGTGCTTCTTGACCATGTTCACGCCCTCGACGATGACCTTGCCCTCCTTGGGGCTGACGGCCATGACCTTACCGGTCTTGCCGCGGTCGTCACCGCTGAGGACCAGGACGGTATCGTCCTTTTTCACGTGCATCTTGTTACTCAATTTCGACACCTCCATCAAAGAACTTCGGGCGCGAGGGACAGGATCTTCATATAGTCCTTATCGCGCAGCTCGCGGGCGACCGGCCCGAAGATACGCGTGCCCTTCGGGGTCTTGTCGTCGCGGATGATGACCGCCGCGTTCTCGTCGAAGCGGATGTAGGTCCCATCGGCACGACGAACGCCTTTCACGGAACGGACGATGACGGCCTTGACGACCTCGCCCTTTTTCACAACGCCGCCGGGCGCTGCTTTTTTGACCGAAGCGACGACCACGTCGCCGATATTGGCATACCTCCGACCGGAACCGCCGAGAACGCGAATACACATCAGCTCTTTCGCGCCGGTGTTATCGGCCACTTTGAGGTAAGTCTGCTGCTGTACCACAGTTTTTCCTCCTTCCAAGGAGCACCTTTTTTAACACACCAACGCCGCGCGCCATCGGCCGCGGAACGGTATGCGGTGCAAGTGACTTGTCTTATTTCGCTTTCTCGATGATCGCGGTGACGCGCCAGCACTTGTCCTTCGACAGGTGCCGCGTTTCCATCACGGAAACACGGTCGCCCACGCGGCACTCGTTGTTCTCGTCATGGGCCTTCAGGCGCACGGTACGCTTCACGATCTTCTTATACAGGGGATGACGGACATTGTCCTCGATCGCGACGACGACGGTCTTATCCATCTTGTCGCTCACGACGATGCCCGTACGCGACTTTCTCAGTTTGCGTTCGCTCATCTCTGACTCCTCCTTCCGTTACGCCTCGGCCTTCAGCTCGCGCTCGCGCTGGATCGTTTTGACGACCGCGATCTGCTTGCGGACGGCTTTCAGGCGCATCGGATCCTCGAGCTGATTGATGGCGTGCTGAAAACGCAGGTGGAACAGCTCGTCCTTCAGGTCCTCGAGCTTCTTGCCGAGCTCGGCATCGCTCAGCTCGCGGATCTTCGTCAATTCATTCGCTTTCATTCCTGCTCACCATCCGTTTCTTCCTTGCGGACAAATTTGCATTTGATGGGCAGCTTGTTGGCAGCCAGACGGAGCGCCTCGCGGGCATCCTCCTCCGCCACGCCGGCCATCTCGAACAGGATGCGGCCCGGCTTGACCACCGCGACCCAGTATTCGGGCGAGCCTTTACCGGAGCCCATGCGGGTCTCGGCCGGCTTCTGCGTGATCGGCTTATCCGGGAAGATCTTGATCCACGTTTTGCCGCCGCGCTTGGTGTAACGGGTCATGGCGATACGCGCCGCCTCGATCTGGCGGGAGGTGATCCACGCCGGCTCGAGCGCCTGCAGGCCATACTCGCCGTAGGTCACTTCGTTGCCGCTGTAGGCCTTGCCGGTCAGGCGGCCCCGGTGAACGCGGCGATACTTCACTCTCTTCGGTAACAGCATTACTTGCGGCCTCCTTCCCGATCGCGACGGCGGGGCTTCGCCGCGCCGACGAGCACTTCACCGCGGTAGATCCAGACCTTCACGCCGATCTTGCCGTAGGTGGTGTTCGCCTCCGCGAAGCCGTAATCGATGTCCGCACGCAGGGTCTGCAGCGGGATCGTGCCTTCGTGATATTGCTCCACACGAGCGATCTCCGCGCCGCCCAGACGGCCGGAGCACTTCGTTTTGATGCCCTTCGCACCGAGCTTCATCGCACGGCCGATCGCCTGCTTCATCGCACGGCGGAAGGACACACGGCCCTCCAGCTGCTTCGCGATGTTCTCGGCGACGAGCTGCGCGTTGACGTCCGGGTTCTTGACCTCGACCACGTCGACGAACGTCGGCTGGCCCAGCATCTTCTGGCAGGTCGCACGGAGCTTATCGATCTCCGCGCCGCCCTTGCCGATGACCAGACCCGGCTTCGCGCAGTGGACGGTCACGCGCACACGGGACGAGGCACGCTCGATCTCGATCTGCGCGACGCCCGCTTCATACAGCGCTTTTTTCAGGTATTTCCGCAGCTCATAGTCCGACACCAGCGTGTCGCCGAACTCGCCGTCCTTCACGAACCAGCGGGAATCCCAGTTTTTGATCACACCGACCCGAAGGCCGTGGGGATTGACTTTCTGTCCCATACCTAAACCTCCTCCTCGTTCATTCCATCTCTTTGAGCACCAGCGTGATGTGCGACGACCGCTTTTCGATGCGGTAGGCACGACCCTGGGCACGAGGACGGATGCGCTTCATGATGGGGCCGGGACCGACCATCGCCTGCGCGACGTAGAGCTCGCTCTTGTTCATGTTCTTGACTTCCGCATTCGCCACCGCGGACTTGAGCAGCTTGCCCACCGGCTCGCACGCCGACTTCGGCGTGAAGCGGATGATGGCCTGCGCCTCTTCCACCGGTTTGTTGCGGATCAGGTCGAGAACGATCTTGACTTTACGAGGCGAGATGCGAACATAGGTTGCTTGCGCCTTTGCTTCCATGACTGTGCTCTCCTTTCCGCGTTTATTTCGTGCTCTTGGAGCCGGCGTGGCCCTTGAAAGTACGGGTGGGGGCGAACTCGCCGAGCTTATGGC
Organism: Oscillospiraceae bacterium; assembly: GCA_021640185.1. GTDB lineage: Bacteria > Bacillota > Clostridia > Oscillospirales > Acutalibacteraceae > UBA5905. The sequence continues at coordinate 2,945 of JAJXDX010000009.1, forward strand.
CGATCATGTCCTCGGTGATATACACCGGCACGTGCTTGCGCCCGTCGTGGACGGCGATCGTATGCCCGACGAAGTTCGGGAAGATCGTGGAGGAGCGGCTCCAGGTCTTGAGGATGCGCTTCTCGCCGGTCTCGTTCATTTCCTTGATCCGTTTCATCAGCACAGGCTGCACGAAGGGACCCTTCTTTACGCTTCTACCCATAAATCATGATCTCCTTTCGCTTACTTGCTGTTACGGCGCTTCACGATGAACTTATCGGAGCGGTTGTGGGTCTTGCGGGTCTTGTAACCGAGCGCCGGCTTGCCCCACGGGGTGACGGGGCCGGGACGGCCGATCGGGGATTTGCCTTCGCCGCCGCCGTGCGGGTGGTCGTTCGGGTTCATGACCGAGCCGCGGACGGTGGGACGCCAACCCATGTGGCGCTTGCGGCCGGCTTTACCGAGCTGCACGTTGCTGTGCTCGACGTTGCCGACCTGACCGATCGTCGCCATGCAGGACAGCGGCACATACCGCATCTCGCCGGAGGGCAGACGGACCATCGCGAGGTCGTTCTCCTTGCCCATGAGCTGCGCCATCACACCGGCGGAGCGCACGAGCTGCGCGCCCTTACCGGGGTACAGCTCCACGTTGTGGATGAACGTACCGGTGGGGATCGCGCTCAGCGGCAGGGCGTTGCCCGGCTTGATATCCGCCGCGGCGCCGGCCACGACGGTGTCGCCGACCTTCAGGCCGACCGGAGCGATGATATAGCGCTTCTCGCCGTCCTCATACGTGACGAGGGCGATGTGGGCGCTGCGGTTGGGATCGTACTCGAGGGTCGTCACGGTACCGACGACGTCGAGCTTATTGCGCTTGAAGTCGATGATACGGTACTTCTGACGGTTGCCGCCGCCGCGATGGCGGATCGTGATGCGGCCGTAGCTGTTGCGGCCGGCGTTCTTCTTCTTGGGAGCCAGCAGGCTCTTTTCCGGTGCTACCTTGGACAGCACGCTGTAGTCGATGACGGACATACCGCGGCGGCCCGGAGTAGTCGGCTTATAGTTTTTGGTAGCCATTCTATACACTCTCCTATTTTCAGGCTGCGCTCAAGGCTGTTGCCTGGCTTAGCGGAGGCCGCTGCTGCCCCGTGCGGGGCGCAGCCTCCATACATTGCCGGACGGTCGACAGATCAGAACATCCCGTCGAAGAACTCGATGCCCTTCGAATCGGCTTTCAGCGTCACGATCGCTTTTTTCCAATCGGAGGTGTAGCCCTCGAAGCGACCCATGCGGCGCTTTTTGCCCCGCATACTGATGGTGTTGACCTTGGCGACCTTCACGCCGAAGATCTCTTCGACCGCTTTCGCGATCTCGATCTTGTTGGTACCGTCAGCGACGCGGAAGGTGTACTTCTTATCGCCCATGACGGACACGGACTTTTCCGTGATGACGGGGGCGAGGATGATATCACGCGCGTTCATTATCTGTATACCTCCTCGATCTGCGCCACGGCATCCTTCACGACGATGAATTTATCGGCATTGAGGATGTCATAGACGTTCAGGGTGTTGACCAGAGCGGTCTTGACGCCCGGGATGTTGCGGGAGGAGAGCACGACCTTGTCGTTCTTCTCCGGCAGCACCAGCAGCACCTTCTTATCGGCACCGAGGGCGTTCAGCATGGTCACGATCGTTTTGGTCTTGATCTCGTCGAGGGTCAGGCTGTCGAGCACGACCATCTCGTCCGCCGCCACCTTGGAGGAGAACGCCGACTTGATCGCCAGACGGCGCATCTTCTTCGGCAGCACGAAGCGGTAGCTGCGCGGCTTCGGGCCGAGGGCGATACCGCCGTGCGTCCACTGCGGCGCACGCGTCGAGCCCTGACGGGCGTGGCCCGTGCCCTTCTGTTTCCACGGCTTTCTGCCGCCGCCGCTGACCTCGGTGCGGGTCTTGGTGGACTGCGTGCCCTGACGCTGGTTGGCCAGGTAGTTCACGACGGCGCTGTGCAGCACGGTCGCGTTCGGCTCGATGCCGAACACATCGGCGGAAAGCTCCATCGTTCCGGTCTGCTTGCCGGTCATGTCATAAACAGTGATCGTAGGCATCTGTAATTCCTCCTTCCTCAGGCTTTCTTGACGGTGTCGGAGATGACCACGATGCCCTTGCGCGCGCCGGGGATGGCGCCCTTGATGGCGATCAGGTTGTTCTCGACGTCGATCTTCACGATCTCGAGGTTCTGCACGGTGACGCGCTCGGCGCCCAGATGACCGGCGCCCTTCATGCCCTTGTACACGCGGGAGGGCGAGGAGCACGCACCCAGCGAGCCGGCGTGGCGCGCCACGGGGCCGGTGCCGTGCGTTTCCTTCAGGCGGCTGTGGTTCCAGCGCTTGATCGCGCCGGCGTAGCCCTTACCTTTGCTGGTGCCGACCACGTCCACGTGCTCGCCCACGGTGAAGGTGTCCGCCTTGACCACATCGCCGACCGACAGCGCATCGCAGTCCGCCAGACGGAACTCGCGCAGCGTGCGCTTCGGGGCGACATCGGACTTGCCGAAGTGGCCCTTCATGGGCTTGTTGAGCTTCTCCGGCTTCACATCGCCGAAGCCCAGCTGGACGGCGGTGTAGCCGTCGTTCTCGACGGTCTTTTTCTGGACGACGACGCAGGGGCCCGCCTCGACGACGGTGACCGGGACGACGTTGCCCTTGGCATCGAAGATCTGCGTCATGCCGATCTTTCTGCCGATGATACCTTTTTGCATTGACTATACCTCCTTGGTTATTGGTCGATCGCTGCGCCGCACGTCGATGCCGCGGCTTTCCGGGCAGGCCCGGAGTTCCCGGCGTCGACTGACGCTTCGACCGACATGACCTCGCTCAAATGGATCTCTGCCAAGCCGTTTTTACAGCTTGATCTCGAAATCCACACCGGCGGGGAGCTCAAGGCCCTGCAGGGCCTCAACGGTCTTGTTGGACGGTCTGAGGATGTCGATCAGACGCTTGTGGGTGCGCGTTTCGAACTGTTCACGGGAGTCTTTGTACTTGTGAACGGCGCGCAGGATGGTGACGACCTCTCTCTCCGTCGGGAGCGGCACGGGACCGGAAACGCGAGCGCCCGTGCGGTGCGCCGTTTCCACGATCTTGCTCGCTGCCTGATCGACGAGCTGATGATCGTACCCCTTGATGCGAATGCGGATCTTTTCTTTGACTTCCACTGAAAAACGCCTCCTTAAAAATTTGAGTTGGCGGGCGACGCTGAAACCATACACAGCGCCGGGTGTTCCCACCCGGACCATGAAAAAACCGAAGCTTGCTCCGCAAGCCCCGGGTCGGCACAGCGTCCTGGACGCAATGGTCGGCGAAATGCGCAAGTCAGCCTTCCGCGCCCGTTGGGCAGGCGCGAACGACCTATCGCCGATCACCGCACATCCAGTATCCTTCGCCCGGTTTGAAATCGGACATACTCAGCGGAAAAACCGGCTGTAAAAGCCGCAACCTCCCGCGTCATCGCATATCGTGCAGTCTGCTTGCCGCAATACCGGGCCAATGGCAGAATGGCCCCTTTTTGCAGCGTGCTGGACTATCATACCGCATCCGGGCGAAAATTGCAAGTGTTTTTTTGCCTTTTTTCAAAAAAAATTTTCATGCTCCCGCAGGCACCCGTCTTGTCCGCACCGCGCCGTGCGGCGGCGCATATACTGGGCAGGGACAGGTTCAGCGCAGGCGCACGACGTTCGTCAGCACGCCGTCCCCGACGAGATCGACGTAGCCGTAACGGTCGTCATAGCCGAGGCTGCCGGGGTTGAAGTACCACACGCCGTCCTCGTAACATTCGTACGGGACGTGCGTATGGCCGAACAGCACGATCTGCGCCTGCCGCTCGGCGGCGGCGAGGGACAGCGCCGTCAGGCCGCCCTTGACGCCGTAGCGGTGGCCGTGGGTGTAGAAGATGCGGCGGCCGCCGCAGAGCTCCAGCCCGGCGGCGGGCAAGCCGAGCGCGAAGTCGCAATTGCCCGGCACACAGAAGAACGTGCGCTCCGGGTGACGGTCGGCCACCGTCTGCGTTTCGCGCAGACCGTCGCCCAAAAAGAACACGGTGCGCGCCGTCGGCTGCGCGTCGAGCGCGCGCTCCAGCTTTTCTTCCCGTCCGTGGACATCGGACACGACCAAAAGACGCATCAAGATCCCTCCGTTACCGCGCGGCATGATCTGCCGCCCTCATACATACCTATTATATAGACACATCATGCGCCGCGACGGCGCAGGGCAAAGGAGCGTTGCGAAATGAGCAAGGAAAAAACGACGGGCGGCACGCAGTTCACGCCGGAGGAGATGGAGCGGCTGCTCCACTATGCGAGCGGGCGGCTGGACACCTCGCCGGAGGCGCTGAAGGCGGCGTTCGCCCGCGACGGGCTGTACGGGCTGGCCAAGCAGGCCGCGCCCGCACTGTCGAAGGCCGAGGCGGACGAGGCACAGGCGCTGCTGAACGACCCACAGCAGCTGGAACGGCTGCTGGACAGCCCGCAGATCCGGCAGCTGCTGTCGCAGCTGCTGGAGAAGCAGTGAGAGGCACACGATGGACGACCTGAGCGACAAGATCGCACGGCTGCTGTCCTCACCCGAGGGCATGGAGAAGATCCGCACCGTGATGAGCAGCCTTGGCGGCGATGCGCCCGCGGCGATCCCGGCCGCAGCGAGCGTTCCGGCTGCGCCCGCGGCACCGGCTCCCCCGGCGCCGCCCGCCCCGGCGGGCGGGATGGGCGCGCTGGATCCGGCGCTGATCGGGCGGGTGATGCCGCTGCTGGGCGCACTGAACAGCGAGAACGACGACACCCGTCTGCTGCAGGCGCTGCGGCCGTATCTGCACGGCGAGCGCGAGCAACGGCTGGACGAAACGATGCGGCTGCTGCGGCTGACGCGGCTGCTGCCGCTGCTGCAGGACGACGGATCTTCCGGACGCGGCAGAGAGGGGTGACATGACCGATGGAGGACATCGAACGGATGCAGCGCGAGGCGGAGCGCCGCGTGCGGCGGATGCAGGAGCATTCCCGCCGGGTGTTCGAGGAGCATCAGCACCCGGCGGCGCAGAGCGGCCGCGGCCCGGACGTGCCGCCGCTGACCAGTCCGGGGCTGTATGCCCCGGTGCAGGAGCGCGTCCCCGCGCCGCCGTGGGCGCGCCCGTGGCCGGGCATGGCGGACGAGCGTCCCGCGCAGCGGCCGGACGAGAGCGTGCCGAGCGTGCGCGGCGAGCAGAAGCCCCGTCCGGCCGGGCCGGGGATGGACGCGGAGCAGCTGTTGCTGCTGGGGCTGGCGATCCTGCTGCTGCAGAGCGGCTGCCGGCCGGAGCTGGCGGTGGCGCTGCTGTATATCGCGATGTGAAAAAGGAGGAATAAAAGGCCGCCGGTCGCCCGGCGGCCTTTGCTGTCTTTTTTTGCCCGGCCGGGATCATTCGTCCGCGCAGGCGCGGACATAGTAGCCGGTATCGGTCTTGACGAGGGTATAGGTCTGCGCATAGGAGGCCTGATCCGGCGTCGGAGCGATCTCGTTGCCGTGCTCGTCGAGCTTGATGTCGTTGATCGCGACATAAGCGACGCGCACGGTCAGCTCGCCGTGGCTGCGGCGCACCGTATCGACCACGCCGCGATAGGCGACGGCCAGCGCCTCGAACGGTGAATAGTAGCACGCGTCGCTCTCGCTGTAGGCCAAGCCATCCTCGGCCAACGTGCGGTTCTCGAACGGGGCATCCGGGCCGAACAGCGAGCGGTAAGACGCTTCCATCTCGTCGACCGGCACGGCGACGCGTCCCTGATCGTCGACAGGATAGCGGCTGTTCTCGTCGCCCTCGCGCAGCATCCGGATCTGCTCCGCACGCACGACCTTGTAGGCGGCCGCGTTGAGGAACGCGTCCTGCTGCTCCGTCGTGATATCGGAGAACGGCTTCGGATTATAGACCATCAGCGGCTCGAGATAATAATACAGTTCCTCGCGCAGGGCGGTGGTATCGGTCGCGCGGCGGATGCCTGCGACCGCCGCGAACACCAGTGCCGCCACGCCGACGACCGCGAGCAGCGAGATCAGCGCGCCCAGCGGCGCGGCATAGCCGCGCCGTCCGCGGCGGCGGCCGTTTTTGGTGCTGCGCGCCGTCCGCGGCGCAGACGTATCCCTTTTATC
>JAJXDX010000009.1:9099-18656 GCA_021640185.1 Oscillospiraceae bacterium
TTATCTTTGCTCTCGGCGGTGTCCTCCGCCGGGGTCTTTCGTTCGTCCGTCATGCAGGATCCCTCCCGGTTACGTATCGCGGCGGTGCGCCGCAGATCGATATGGTCCTATTCTACCACGATCCGCGGCATTTGTCGATCCCCCAAAATATCCGTGAGCGGCACGGCGCGGATCGGTGGTTTTCCCTCTTGCTTTTTTGCAGGCGATATGCTACCATGGACAGGCAAGGAAATGCCGGGTCTTGCCTTTGCCTATCGGCAGGGCGGGACGCGCGAAAGCAAAGACGAGGAGGAACCGAGAATGAACATCAAGATCCTGCGCAGCTATGCCGAACTGGCCCAGCCGCTCGGCCTGCAGGCCGACGGCGAGAGCGGCGTGATCTTTGGCAGCCGCGACGGCTACACGCTGACCGTCGCCGCGCCGAACGCGGAGCGGCCGTACTGGGTGACGGTCACCGTTTCGGCCGCCGGGTCGGTGGCGATGCCGCAGGCGGCGCTGGATAACTTCGCCCGGCAGCGGCCGGAAGTCATCAGCCTGACGCAGAACGGCCCGCTGTTCCAGCTGCGGCTGAAGGATCAGAAAAAGGCGCAGAAGCTGGGCGAGGTGCTGGCCCCGGCCGTCGATGCGCTGCTTTCCATGCTGCGCGCGAGCGGCTTTATGCCGAGCTGCTGCTCCTGCACACGCACGGACGTGCCGGTGGATGCCTATTACGCCGCGGGGAACCTGCTGCCGCTGTGCCCGGACTGTGCGGCACGGATGCAGCAGGACCGCGACGCTGCCCTGCTGCAGACGCAGCAGAAGCCGAACAACACCCTTGTCGGCATCATCGGTGCACTGCTCGGGTCGCTGATCGGCGCGGTCAGCATCGTGCTGCTCAGCCGCCTTGGCTATGTGTCGGCGCTGTCCGGCCTGCTGATGGCCGTGTGCACGCTGAAGGGCTACGAGCTGCTTGGCGGCAAGCGCACCCGCGCCAGCGTATGGATCTGCATCGCCGTCATGGTCGTCATGACCGTGCTGGCCGACGCGGTCGACTGGGCGATCGCGATCTCGTCGCAGGTCGATGAGATCGACTTCTTCACCGTGCTGATCAACATCCCCTATTTCCTGTCCGAGGGCATACTCGAGACCGGCGCATATCTGGGCAACCTCGCGCTGCTGTTTTTGTTCATGGCGCTTGGCGTGATCCCGACGATCCGCGGGCAGATGGCCGCGCAGAAGAACTCCGCACGGTTCTACCGGCTGGGCGGCGGCGCTGCCGCGCAGCCGGTCACTGCGCAGCAGTCGGCTGCAATGCAGCCGGTGTATGCCGCGCCCGCGGCACCGGAGGCTCCCGCCGCGCCGCAGGCGCCGGCGGCGACCATGCTCAACGGTCAGCCGCTGCACGGCGACACGACCGAGCAGTGACCGTTTCCCCCGCGCCGTCCGCCGTTTGGCGGGCGGCGCGGGGGCGGTGTGCGGGATCGCAAAAATTTTTGCTTTACCCCTTGACAAACGCGCCGATCTCGGCTATAATACTATCGCTGTCCCGATATGGGATATGGACAATTAGCTCAGCTGGTAGAGCATCCGCTTGACGTGCGGAGGGTCAGCGGTTCGAGTCCGTTATTGTCCACCACGAAAGATCCGCTTCCCTTCGGGAAGCGGATCTTTTTTGCTTTTCTGCACGAAAATGCCGGGCAGACCGAAAGGTCTGCCCGGCACGGTATTTTTATTCGGCGGGGCCGGCCGGCGGCGTTTCGGCGGCGGGCGCAGCCTGCCGCCCGACGGTGGAGGCGCGCACGACGAGATCCGGCTTGAGCTGGATCTGGCGGCAGGGGATGTCGGGCTGGCGGATCTTGTCGATCAGCAGTTCCGTCGCCATGCTGCCGATGCGCCGGCCGTGCGTTTCGATCGTGGAGAGCGGGATCGCGAGGTATTGCGAGATCGGGATGTTATCGTAACCGATCATGGCGATGTCTTCCGGGATACGGTAGCCCGCGCTGAGCACGGCGTTCATCGCCACGATGCTCATATGATCGTACAGGCAGAAGAGCGCATCCACCGGCTTTTCCTGCAGCAGGCGCTGCGTCGTGGCATAGATGTCGGCATTATCCTGCGTGCAGTAGTAGATATAGCTTTCGTCATACGGCAGGCCGTTGAACAGCAGCGCGTCCTGATAGCCGAGGATACGGCTTTGCGCCTGCTGGCGGTTGGCGACCGCGCACAGGCAGGCGATCCGCCGGCGTCCGATCTTGATCAGGTGCTCCACGGCCATATACGCGCCCACGCGGTTGTCGCACTTGACGTAGCTGACCGGGTACTCCCGCACGCCGGAGCTGCCGCACAGCACCAGCGGGATATCCTTATGGTCGTGATCCTCGCGCAGGAAGGTGTCGAAGATCTCGTCGACGAAGGTCGGGAACACGAGCAGGCCGTCCACGCGCCGCTCCTTGAGCATCCGGATGTACGAGATCTCTTTATCCAGCATCAGCGACGAGATCCCCAAGATCAGGCCGTAGCCCTTGCTGTTGGCGCACTCCTCCACGCCGCGCAGCATGGACGCGAACAGCGGGTTATCGACGTTGGGCACGATCAGCCCCAGCAGATCCGTTTTGTTATTGCTCAGGCTGCGGGCGGCGAAATTCGGCAGATACCCCAACTCGTTGACGGCATCCATCACCCGTTTTTGCGTGGCGGGCTTGATCTTGCCGCTGTTCTGCAGCACGAGCGACACCGTGGCGATGGAACAATTCGCCTGCTTCGCCACATCATATATCGTTACCTTTGCCATCCCGTCCGCACTCCCCCGTCAGGAATTGAACCGCTTTACTTTACCGGCCGATCCGTTGATGCTATTATAGCGAATTTCCGAAAAAATGTCAATCCGTCGCTTTGACCGCGCTCTGCTCGGCAAAAATGATGCCGTCGGATCGGCAAACTGTGTTTTTCGACCGGCGGCATGGCATGACCGGCTGTTTCGGCTGTGATATTTGCAGGATTTGGATTTTATGCTTGCAAAATCAGACGGATCGGTGTATACTGGAGAATGAACGACCGCTACACATGGCAAACGAACAGGAGAGGCAAACGGACATGGCACGACAGGAAACGAAAAAGCTGGACGAAATGACCGAGCGCGAGCTGCGCGCACGCAAAGCGGAACTGACGGCGCTTTACCGCGGCTATCAGGCCGAGGGGCTGCAGCTGGATATGTCGCGCGGCAAGCCCTGCACGGAACAGCTGGATCTGACGCTGGATATGCTGGAATGCGTCAACGAGCGGGACGGCTGCCGCGCCGAGAACGGGATGGACGTACGCAACTACGGCCTGCTGGACGGGCTGCCGGAGGCAAAGCGCCTGTTCGGCGACGTGCTGCACATGGATCCCTCGCTGGTGATCGTGGGCGGCAACTCCAGCCTGAACATGATGTTCGACTATATCGCAACGGCATACAGCCGCGGCATTTGCGGCGAAACGCCGTGGTGCAGGCAGGACGAGGTCAAGTTCCTCTGCCCCGTCCCTGGCTACGACCGGCATTTTGCGGTGACGGCCTATTTCGGGATCAAGCTGATCCCGGTGCCGATGACGGACGCAGGCCCGGACATGGACACGGTGGAGCGACTGATCCGCGACCCCGCCGTAAAGGGGATGTGGTGCGTCCCGATGTATTCCAACCCGGACGGCATCACCTACAGCGACGAAACGGTGCGACGGATCGCCGCGATGACGCCCGCGGCGCGGGATTTCCGTGTGATGTGGGACAACGCCTACTGTCTGCATCACCTGTATGACGAGCCGGAAAAGCAAGACGTGCTGCTCGATCTGTACCCCGAATTACAGAAGCACGGGCACGAGGACATGGTGATCATGTTCGCCTCCACGTCCAAGATCAGCTTCCCCGGCTCCGGCGTGGCGGTGCTGGCCGCCAGCCCTCGCAACGTCGCCGATGTGAAAAGCCGCATGACCATACAGACCATCGGGCACGACAAGCTGAATATGCTGCGGCACGTGCGGTTCTTCAAGGATATCGACGGCATCCGCGAGCACATGAAGCTGCACGCCGCGATCCTGCGCCCGCGCTTTGCCGCGGTGCTGGATGCGCTGACGCAGAACTTGGGCGGGCGCGGCATCGCCACGTGGCACGAGCCGCGCGGCGGCTATTTCGTCAGTGTGGATCTGGCGGACGGCTGCGCGAACCGCACGGTGGAACTGCTGGCACAGGCGGGCGTCAGCATGACGCCCGCCGGAGCGACCTACCCCTACGGGCAGGATCCGCACGACAGCAACATCCGCATCGCGCCGTCCTTCCCCTCCGTCCCGGAGCTGAAAAAGGCGATGGAGATGTTCTGCGTCTGCGCGGAGATCGCCTGCATCGAAAAACGGCTGGGCGAACGCTGAGCCGCAGTAAAAGCAGGATGACAGAAAAAAAGATCCGGCTCATGCGAGCCGGATCTTTTTCTATCGGTGCTTACTTCTGCTGGACGAAATCCTTGGGATCGCACTTGCGCACGACGGAGGAGCGGAACTTATAGGTGACCTTCGCGACCGCCTCGTCGACCTCCTTATCGAACTCCTCGTACTTCAGGGAATAGAGGATGCTCTTGGTCTCGTCGGTAAAGAGGGATGCCGGCTCGTTGATGTCGAGGCGCAGGATCAGCGCCGCCGTGGCGGTGGAGCCGTTCGCCTTATAGGTCACGACCTTGGCCTTGCCCACGTCCACGCCGCGGATCGCCTCGACGAGCTGCGTATCGCTGATGCTGTTGGCATCGGCGTTTTTGCGGTTATCCTTGTCGGTGCTGCCTTTTTTCTCGTCACCGGAGGACGTCGTGGAGGACGTATCGTCCTTCTTCTCGTCGTCTTTTTTCTCGTCGGCGTTATACTGGTCGACGACGGCTTCGAAATTCTTCGTTTCCTCGTACTTGGCCAAATAACCGCCAAGCCGATCGGTGATCTCCTTCTTCCCGGCGTCATCGAGCTCCTTACTGTCGGAGCCGGTCAGCGGGATGGAGATGATCTTGTAGGACAGGTAGTTCTTTTCGAAATACGCCTTGCGGTCGGCCTCGGGCACCTCGCGCTGGCCGCCCTCGCCATACAGGGTATAGAACAGCGACGACTCGTTGAGATTGAGCTTCTTATACACGCTGATGAAATGATCGTTGCTGATGCCGAGGGAGAGATACGCATCCTCCTTGGTATCCTTGAGGTTCTCGTTGATCTTCTTTTCCTCGTCCGCATCCCAGGATACGTTGTATTTCTTCATCAGCCCTTCCAGCGCATACTGACGCACGGCGCTGTCCTGCGCGGTGCGCTTGATATACTCGGCCAGCTTGAGCTTTTCGGCATTATCGCCCTCGCCGTAGGTGTACGTCTGATCCCAGACGTCATAGTAGCCGGCGTACATATACAGCCTCTGCGAATAATAGATGTTATAATACGCATTGTACAGATAGGCCAGATATTCCCCGGCGGAAAGCTCGGTATCGCCGATGTCGGCCGCCTTGCCGGAAACGCCGCCGATCGTCAGGCGCGGCGCAGAGCAGCCCGCCAGCGAGCCGAGCAGCATGACCGCCGCCAGCACGGCGCAGAGGATACGCATTTTATGTCCCATGGTGAATTGCCTCCTTGAAAACCTGTTATAGATCATATTCTACCATTATTTTTCCCGTTTGTCCATAGGTTTTTTTCGGTCGGTCATCCCGGGGCGGTCTTTTGGCCGATCCGGCCACCAATCCGGCCACCGATCAGGCCGCCGGATATCGTGCCGGAACGATCGCCGTGCCGGCGGTATATCCGGCGCGGTTCGGCACATCCTAAGGCGGAAAGGAGTGAGCGCCATGCAAGTGGAGATCGACCGCGGCGGCTGCATCGGCTGCGGGCTGTGCGCCGACACCTGCCCGGCGGTGTTCGCCATCGCCGGGGACGGGCTGGCGGAGGTCATCGCCCGGCCGGGCGATGAGCAGGCGTCCGCCGTCCGCGAGGCGGCGGACAACTGCCCGGTATCCGTCATCTCCGTCGAGGAGTAAGACCGCGCAAAAAACAACGGGGAGCGATGCTCCCCGTTATTTTTGTTATTCGGCGCTTTCTTCGGCCTGCGCGGCGCGTTCCTTCTGCGCCTTGATGACCTTCAGACGGGACATATCCTCCCGCTCCTTCTCCTCGAGCGCCTCGCCGATCGTGCGCACCGTTTCGGTGAACTGCGGGATCAGGATGTTTTTGAGCGCGTTGGCGCGCTTCTGCGTTTTGCGGATCGCGACCGCCAGCAGATACACGCTGCTCTCGATCTCGGCCAGCTCGGCGGTCAATTCCTTGACCTTGCCGAACCGGGCATAGGCGATATCCAGCTGCGAATCGGTGGTGGAATACGGATAGTTCGCGCGGCTGTGCGCCTCGAGCCGTACGATCGGCAGCTCGACCCCCATGACGGAGCGGTGATCGATCGTCAGGCCGTCCTCCTCCGGGATGGCCGCCGCCACCTCCTCACAGAAGCCCAAGGTGAGGTTCGCCCGCTGGAGGGCGGCATACGCCTCGCCGTAGGTGCTGTCGATGCGCTCCTGCACGGCGGCGGCGCTGTCGATCAGCGACATCATCTCGCGGATCAGGATGTTGCGCTTGCGATCCATCAGATCGTAGCCGAGCTGCGCGAGCTCAAGGCTCTTTTTGGTGGCCATGAGGTTACTTTTCGTCGGGACGATCTGTGCCACGGTGCGCCCTCCTTTCCGTTATCGGCCCGCGTCGGGCTTTTGGTCGTAATATTCGTCGAGCAGCTTATCGTCGATGCGGTCGAGCAGGCGGCGCGGCAGCAGCCGCAGCAGCTCCCAGCCGAGGTCGAGCGTTTCTTCCATGCTGCGGTCGATCATGCCTTGGTCAAGGAACCGCTGCTCGAACGCTTTGCCGAAGGTCAGGATCTGGCGGTCGCTCTCGCTCAGTTCCTCCTCACCGATGACGGAGGCCAAGGCGCGCGCATCCTGCACACGCGCGTAGCAGGCGAAGAGCTGGTTGGCCACCGCGCTGTGATCGGCCCGGGTGAACCCCTCGCCGATGCCGCTTTTCATCAGGCGCGACAGCGACGGCAGCACGCCGATCGGCGGGTAGATCCCGCGACTGGCCAGCGACCGATCGAGCACGATCTGCCCTTCGGTGATATAGCCGGTCAGATCGGGGATCGGGTGGGTGATGTCGTCGTTCGGCATGGTCAGGATCGGCACCTGCGTGACCGAGCCTTTTTTGCCCTTGACCATGCCCGCCCGCTCGAACAGGCTGGCCAGATCCGAATACAGATAGCCCGGATAGCCGCGGCGGCCGGGGATCTCGCCCTTCGAGGATGAGAACTCGCGCACCGCCTCGGCATAGCTCGTCATATCCGTCATGATGACCAGCACGTGCATATCCCGCTCGAACGCCAGATACTCCGCGGCGGTCAATGCGCAGCGCGGCGCGATCGTGCGCTCCACGATCGGGTCGCTGGCCAAGTTGAGGAACATCACGGTGCGTCCCATCGCGCCCGCCTCGGCGAACGAGCGGCGGAAATGCTCCGCCACGTCGTTTTTCACGCCCATGGCTGCGAACACGATGGCGAAATCCTCGCCGTCGCCGATGTTCGCCTGCCGGGCGATCTGCAGCGCCAGATCGTCATGCCGCATCCCGGAGCCGGAGAAGATCGGCAGCTTTTGCCCGCGGATCAGCGTCATCAGCCCGTCGATCGCCGAGATGCCGGTGTTGATGAAGCTGCGCGGCATGATGCGGCTGACCGGATCGATCGGCTTGCCGTTGACGTTCTCGAACCGCTCCGGGTACACCTCGCCCAGCCCGTCGATCGGCCGGCCGACACCGTCGAACACGCGCCCCAGCAGCTCCGGGGACAGCGCCAGCTCCATCGGGTGCCCGGTCAGCGACACGCGCGTGTTTTTCAGCGACAGGCCGCGCGTGCCCTCGAACACCTGCACCACGATGCGCGTCCCGTCCAGCTGCACCACGCGCCCCATGCGGCGGCTGCCGTTATCCAGACGCAGCTCCACGATCTCCTCGTTCGTCGCGCCCTCGACGCCGTCCAAGATCAGCAGCGGGCCGTTGATCTCGGCGACGCCGGAATGCTCGATCACCATGTGCTGTCCCTCCCTGCGATCGGGCGGATGGCGGACAGTGCGCGGTCGACCTCGCCCAAAAAGTCGTCGAGCAGCTCGATATGGCTGTTCGGCACGTCGTATTTCAGCTTGACCGCCTTATCGAACAGGCCGGTGGCCTGCAATTTCGACAGCGGCACCTGCTGCGCCACCAGCTCCCCCGCCTTTTGGTACAGGTACAGCACGGCGCGCATCATCTTCTGCTGCTTTTGCAGCGAAACGAAGGTATCGTCTGCGTGGAACGCGTTTTGCTGCAAAAAGCCCACGCGGATCACCCGCGCGATCTCCAGCGTCAGCTTTTGGTCGTCTGGCAGCACGTCCGCGCCGATCAGCTTCACGATCTCCATCAGGCTGCTTTCCTCGGTCAGGATCGCGCAGAGCCGATCGCGGTCGCGCAGAAAGCCGTCGCCCAGCCGCTCGTCATACCACGGGCGCAGATCCTCCAGATAGCCGCTGTAGCTGTTCGTCCAGTTGATGGCCGGATAGTGGCGGGCGTAGGCCAGACTTTTGTCCAGCGCCCAGAAGCAGCGGGTGAAGCGCTTGGTGTTCTGCGTCACCGGCTCCGACATATCCGCGCCCTGCGGCGACACTGCACCGATGACCGACACCGAGCCGGTGGCCCCGCAAAGCGTTTCCATCATGCCGGCGCGCTCGTAGAACTCGCCCAGACGGGAGGGCAGATAGGCCGGGAAGCCTTCGTCTGCGGGCATCTCCTCCAGACGGCCGGAGATCTCGCGCAGGGCCTCCGCCCAGCGGGAGGTCGAATCGGCCATGATCGCGGTGTGGTAACCCATGTCGCGGTAATATTCCGCCAGCGTGATGCCGGTGTAGATCGATGCCTCGCGCGCCGCCACCGGCATATTGGAGGTGTTGGCGATCAGCACCGTGCGCTGCATCAGCGGCTTGCCGCTTTTGGGATCGACGAGGGCGGAGAACTCGCCGAGCACGTCGGTCATCTCGTTGCCGCGCTCGCCGCAGCCGATATAGATGATGATGTCCGCATCGCACCATTTGGCGATCTGGTGCTGCGTCATGGTCTTGCCCGTGCCGAAGCCGCCGGGGATCGCCGCCGCGCCGCCCTTGGCCAGCGGGAACATGGTATCGATCACGCGCTGGCCGGTGATCAGCGGTGCGGACGGCGGCAAACGCCGCCGCACGGGACGCGGCACGCGGATCGGCCAGCGCTGGCACAGCGTCAGCGTTTTTTCCTGCCCGTCCGGCGTGCGCAGGCGCACGATCTCGTCCTCTACCGTATATTCGCCGTCCGGCGCAGCCCACACCACCTGCCCGCCGCACTCCGGCGGGACGGGGCAGCGGTGGGTGACCGTTTCCGTTTCCGGCAATTCGGCATAGATCTGGCCGGGCGAGAGGGTATCCCCCACCTTTGCCCGCACGCTGACCGCATAGCGGCGCGTCCCGTCGAGCGACGGGGCGTTCGCGCCGCGGGCGATATAGATC
>JAJXDX010000267.1:0-1314 GCA_021640185.1 Oscillospiraceae bacterium
GAGGAACACAAGGCGCAGATCAAGGCGGGCGCGATCGATCCGCTGCGCCGCCTGACCGCGGATCTCGCCCCCCTGATGTTTAAGATCGACCCGCAGATCGTGACCGACCCGCTGAAAAACGGCACGGTCAGCCGCGTGCGGCGGGACGACCGCTTCACGCGCGACAAATCGCTGTACCGCGAGAACCTGTGGATCGCGTTCGAGCGCGACAAGGCCGCGTGGGACTGGTGCCTGCCGGCCTTCTATCTGGATCTCTCGCTTGCGCGCGCGCAGTGGGGCGTCGGCTTTTACAGCGCGCGGCCGGACGTGATGCGCGCGCTGCGCCGCCGGATCGAAGAAGATCCCGCCCGCGCGCTGTCGGCGATCCGCGCCGCCAAAAAGGCGGGCTTCACGCTGGGCGGGCAGCCCTATGCCCGCCCGCGCAGCACCGAGGACACGCCGCCGCTGCTGCGCCCGCTGTTCGACTGCCGGTCGGTCGCGGCCGACCGCACGGACGATCCGTCGATCGCCGCCGACGGCACGCTGACGAAACGGCTGGCCGACGGCTTCACTGCCCTCTCCCCGCTGTACCGGCTGCTGACCGAGGCGGTGGAGGAGGCCCGCGGACTGCGCATGGCCTGACCGGAAACGAAAGGATGATCACGGATGGAACACCAAAACGAACAGATCCGCGCCGCGGCAGAGGCCGCCGTGCGCGAGCTGCTTTCCGCCGCACATCTGCATGAGGGCGACATCTTCGTGGTGGGCTGCTCCTCGAGCGAGATCTTGGGGCAGCGGATCGGCACGGGATCGAGCATGGACGCCGCCGGCGCGGTGATGGACGGGATCCTGCCCGTCCTGCAGGAGCAAAAGCTCTTTTTGGCCGCGCAGTGCTGCGAGCATCTCAACCGCGCCTTGGTGATCGAGCGCGCGTGCGCCGAGCGCTACGGGCTGGAGCCGGTCAGCGTCCTGCCGCAGCCGAAGGCGGGCGGTTCCTTCGCCACCACGGCATGGCAGCGCTTTGCCGACCCGGTGGCGGTGGAGCAGATCCGCGCCCACGCGGGGCTGGACATCGGCGGCACGCTGATCGGGATGCACCTGCGCCCCGTCGCCGTCCCGGTGCGGCTGTCCGTGCGCCGGATCGGCGAGGCGCCGCTGCTGTGCGCCCGCACGCGGCCGAAGTTCATCGGCGGCTGCCGCGCGCATTATCAAAACGAGAACGAACGATAACGGATAAAGGAGAACGGAACATGAGCGAGTGTACACACGATTGCAGTACCTGCGGCGAAAAATGCGAGGTAAAGGATCTGCGCGCCCAGCTGAACCGCTACAGCC
>JAJXDX010000267.1:1324-3641 GCA_021640185.1 Oscillospiraceae bacterium
TCCTCCGTCACGGCCATCCTGGCCGTGCTGATGGCACGGCGCGGCTACAAGGTCGGCGTGCTGGACGCGGACATCACCGGCCCGTCGATCCCCAAGGCGTTCGGCATCGGCCGCAAGGCCTCCGCCAACGAGCTGGGCATCCTGCCGGAGGAAACGCACATGGGCATCAAGGTCATGAGCGTCAACCTGCTGCTGGAGGACGAAACGCAGCCCGTCGTTTGGCGCGGGCCGGTCGTGTCCGGCGCGGTCACGCAGTTTTGGACGGACGTCGTCTGGGGCGAATTGGACGTGCTGTTCATCGATATGCCGCCCGGCACGGGCGACGTGCCGCTGACGGTCTATCAAAGCATCCATCCGGATGCGAACATCATCGTCACCACGCCGCAGTCCCTCGTGCAGATGATCGTCGGCAAAGCGCACCGCATGGCAGATATGCTGGACATCCCCGTCCTCGGCTTCGTCGAGAACATGAGCTTCGTCAAATGCCCCGACTGCGGGCGCGAGATCCCGCTGTTCGGCGACGGCAAAGCGCTCGATCTCGCCGCGGCCGCGCAGGGTCTGCCCATCCTCGCCCGCCTGCCGATGGATGCCGCCGTCGCCGCCCTGTGCGACAGCGGCGAGATCGAGCGCGTCGTCTGCGACGAGCTGTCCGGCGCCGCCGATGCGGTGGAAGGGCTGCTGACGCGCTCCTGACTGCCGCCGCGGCATCATTCGGCGCCCCGCCCCATACGATAAAATAAAGGATATCGCCCGATAAGGAGGAAACGCCCATGGCTAACCAAAATGCCCCAGCACAGCCGACGAAATACTGCAAATACTGCGCCGCGGTCATCCCGGCCGACGCCGTCGTCTGCACCGCCTGCGGCCGTCAGGTGGAGGAGCTCAAGACCGCGCCGGTCGTGGTCAACAACACCAACGTCGTCCATGCCGGCGATCCGAAAAACAAGTGGGTCGCCCTGCTGCTGTGGTTCTTCCTCGGCGTTTTCGGCGGGCATAAATTCTACGAGGGCAAGATCGGCATGGGGATCCTCTACATCTTCACCCTCGGCCTGTTCGGCATCGGCCTGTTCATCGATCTGATCTGCCTGCTGTGCAAGCCCACGACGTACTACGTCTGACCCAAGAAAAAAGCCAAAGAGCCGCCGCCCCGAGATGGGGCGGCGGCTCGTTCTCTTTATTTGATCATTCCGATCAGATCGAGATCTCGGTGGACATCCGGTACAGATCCATGTCGAACGGCTTCTTCATCGCCAGCGCTTCGGTGATATCGAAATCGCAGACGTGGTTGTTCTGGATCGCCACGACGCGGTTCTCCTTGCCCTGCTGCAGCAGATGCACGGCATAGTTGCCCATGCGGCTGGCCAGCACGCGGTCGCGCCCGCTGGGCGAACCGCCGCGCTGCACGTGGCCGAGCACCGTCGCGCGCGCCTCCACGCCCGTGG
The DNA here is from genome assembly GCA_021640185.1 of Oscillospiraceae bacterium. Lineage (GTDB taxonomy): Bacteria > Bacillota > Clostridia > Oscillospirales > Acutalibacteraceae > UBA5905. The sequence continues at coordinate 2,767 of JAJXDX010000267.1, forward strand.
CCGCCTCGATCCGCTCCGCCAGCTCGCTGACGTGGCCGACGCCCTCGGCGACGATGATGATGAAGTGATGCTTGCCGGTGCTGGCGGTCTTTTTCATCCGGTCGACGATGTCGCGCTCGAAATCGTACTCGATCTCCGGCACGAGGATGCTCGTCGCACCGGCGGCGATGCCCGCCGACAGCGCGAGCCAACCCGCGCGGCGGCCCATGACCTCCACCACGCTGCAGCGGTCGTGCGACTGCGAGGTGTCGCGCAGCTTATCCACCATCTCGACGACGGTGTTGATCGCCGTGTCGTAGCCGATCGTCTCCTCGCAGCAGGAGATATCGTTGTCGATCGTGCCGGGCAGGCCGATGCACGAGATGCCGTGCGCCGTCAGATCCCGCGCGCCGCGGAACGAGCCGTCGCCGCCGATGACGACCACGCCTTCGATGCCGTGGCGATGGCAGGTGTCCACCGCCTTCTGCATCCCTTCCTCGGTGCAGAATTCGGGGCTGCGCGCCGTGTACAGCACAGTGCCGCCGCGATGGATGATATCCGAAACACTGCGCAGATCCATCTTGATCAGATCGTCGTGGATCAGCCCGTTGTAGCCGCGGATCACGCCGTAGACTTCCATGCCCTCATGCAGGGCGGAACGGACGACGGAACGGACGGCTGCGTTCATGCCGGGGGCGTCGCCGCCGCTGGTCAGGACCGCGATCTTTTTCACAGTCAGTCACTCCTTTATGGTCTTTGCATAGGCGACGGATCTGCCCGTCCCCTATTACCCTAATCATATTTTATCCCGCAAAGCCGCTCCTGACAAGGGGAAAATCGACCGCAGGCATGGATTTTTGTTGCATATCAGCTGTGCGGCGCGGACGCCCGTTCTC
>JAJXDX010000010.1:0-6352 GCA_021640185.1 Oscillospiraceae bacterium
GAACTGACCGTCGGCGTGCTGACCGGGCTGCGGCTGGTGCTGCGCGATGCGCTGGCCGTGTCCGTCGGGCAGACGGCGATGATCTCCACCGCGCCGGAGGCGGCGCGTGCCTTGGCCGGCCGCCTGACCGGTGCGCGGCTGATGGCGCTGCTGCGGCAGACGGAAGAACTGCTGCAGGCACAGCAGCGCAACATGAACAACACGCTTTTTTTGGCCCGGATGTCCGCCTGCCTGCGGCAGGCGGCCGGAGCCTGAGCGGCGCCGAACGGCGCAGAAAGGCAGGGAACCTTATGGCAAAGACCGTTGGCGTGCGTTTCCGCAACGGCGGGAAGGTATACGATTTCGACCCGCGCGATCTGTCGCTCGTGCCGGGCGAGCCGGTGGTGGTGGAAACGTCCCGCGGCGCGGAATGCGGTGAGGTGGTGCGCGTAGGCACGGCAGAGGAGGACGGCAAACGCACGCTGCGCCCGGTGTTGCGCCGCGCCGACGACATCGACCGCCGCCGCGCCGAGGAGAACGCCCGCAAGGAGCGCGAGGCGGTGCGCCTGTGCCAGCAGCGGATCGAGGCGCACGGTCTGGACATGAAGCTGGTCGACGCGGAATACGCCTTTGACGGCTCCAAGATCCTGTTCAACTTCACTGCCGAGGGGCGCGTGGACTTCCGCAGTCTGGTCAAGGATCTGGCCGCCGCGTTCCATACGCGGATCGAACTGCACCAGATCGGCGTGCGCGACGAAGCGAAAAAGCTCGGCGGCATCGGGATCTGCGGGCAGCCGTTCTGCTGCGCGCGCTTTTTGCACGATTTCCAGCCCGTATCGATCAAAATGGCGAAGGAGCAGGGACTGTCGCTCAACCCGACGAAGATCTCCGGCTCCTGCGGGCGGCTGATGTGCTGCCTGAAATATGAACAGGACACGTACGAGGAGCTATGGAAGCTTGGCCCGAAGCCCGGCACGCCGGTCATGACGCCGCAGGGGCGCGGCGTGGTGCTGGACAACGCGATCCTGACCGGCAAGCTGAAGGTACGGCTGGAGCAAAGCCCGGATCAGCCCGCCGTCGAGGTCATGCGCGAGGACGTGACGATCCTGCCGCGTGACGCGCGCGGCCGCGATGCGGCCGACGCAGCCGGTGAGGGCGATGCGCCGCGGCAGCCGCGGCAGGAGCAGCCGCGCCGCCAAAACGGCGAACGGCAGAACGGCGGTGAGCGCCGCGGAGCGCCGCGCCCGGCCGCGAACGAGAACGCCGGCGACGGCGAACGCCGTGCACCGCGCCGCCGCTCCCGCGGGGGACGCAGCCGCGGTGGCCAGAACGGCGGCCAGAACGGTTCGCCGAGCGGCGGCGGACAGCCGAAGCGCGAGGAGTGATCCTTCCGCGCGAAAAATGCGGAAAATCGCAAAAAACCGTTGCGCTTTTCCCGCCTTTGTGATAAGATGATACTGACTTTACGATAGGAGGTGGAAAGACATGGCTTATCAGATCTCGGATGCTTGCATCTCCTGCGGTGCTTGCGCGGCGGGCTGCCCCGTTGAGGCGATCAGCGAAGGCGATGGCAAGTACGTCATCGACGCCGACACCTGCATCGATTGCGGTGCGTGCGCGGAGACCTGCCCGGTGGGCGCTCCGGCGGCGGAATGATCGCGCGAACAGAGCTGCCGCACGCTGTGCGGCAGCTCATTTTTTGTCGCAAATGATAACTATTCGTCGTATCGGCACGGATCATACGCGATGTATACGACAGAGGAGCAGGATGGCAGAGCAGACTTGGCTGCCGCTGATCGGCAGCGTCCAGATCGCGGTGGACAAGATCCACCGTTTTGGCACGGATACGCTGCTGCTGGCTTGGTTTTCCGCGCCGCGGCGCGGCGAGCGCGTGTGCGAGCTGGGAACGGGCTGCGGTGCGATCGCGCTGCGGCTGTGCGCGGCGAACGATCCGGCGCAGGTGCACGGCATCGATATCGCACCGGAGGCGATCGCGCTGGCGCAGCGCTCGGCCGCGAAGTTCGCGGAGCAGTGCCCGCAATGCACGCAGCCGACCTTCGCCGTCGGCGACTGGCACGCGCCGCGCGGCATCGCCCCGGCCGGGCAGTTCGACCGTGTGGTGTGCGACCCGCCGTATTTTGCGCCGGGCAGCGGGAAGGTCAGCGCCGATCCCGCGGCGCAGCGCGCCCGGCACGAGCGGCCCGGCACGCCGGAGGCCGTGTGCGCAGCATCCGCATGGCTGCTGCGCTTTGGCGGGCGGCTGTGCCTGTGCCACCGGCCGGAGCGGCTGCCGGACGTGTTCGCCGCCCTAACGGCGGCGGGACTGACCCCAAAGCGGCTGATGCCCGTGCAATTGCGCCCGGACAAAGCGCCGTGGCTGGTGCTGATCGAGGCCGTGCGCGGCGGCAAACCCGGCCTCAGATGGGAAAAAACACTGTGCCTGCAAACGGCGGACGGCGCGCCGACGGCCGTCTATCGCGCGATATACGGCGAATAATCGCTATACCGATCGGATACTGTCTATATGATCATACAGAGAGGAGCAGCGCACATGACCGAAAACACCGCGCCCGGGCGGCTGACCTTGGTGGGGACGCCGATCGGCAACCTAGGCGATCTGTCGCCGCGCGCGCTGGACGCGCTGCGCGAATGCGACTTCATCGCGGCGGAGGACACACGCGTCACGCTCAAGCTGCTCAACCATTTCGGCGTGAGCAAACCGATGGTCAGCTATTTTGAGCACAACAAGCGCGAGCGCGGCGAGGCGATTTGCGCGCGGCTGTACGCAGGCGAGAACGGCGTGCTGGTGACCGATGCGGGGATGCCCGCGATCTCCGACCCCGGACAGGATCTGGTGGCGCTGTGCGCCGAGCGGGGGATCGCGGTGAGCGTCGTGCCCGGGCCGACGGCCATGGCGACGGCACTGGCGGTGGCCGGGCTGCCGACGGGGCGCTTCACGTTCGAAGGGTTTTTGAGCGTGGACAAGCGCAGCCGCCGGGAGCATCTGGACAGCCTGCGGGATGAGCCGCGCACCATGGTGTTCTACGAGGCGCCGCACAAGCTGGCCGCCACGCTGCGCGACCTGCTCGCCGCGCTGGGCGACCGCCCGGCGGCGCTGGTGCGGGAGATGACGAAGGTACACGAGGAGGTCATCCGCACGACGCTTTCGGCCGCGGCGGAACGCTTTGCCGCCGAAACGCCGCGCGGCGAGTTCGTGCTAGTGATCGGCGGCGCACCCAAAACGGACACGCCCGCGCCGGATCCGGACGCCGCGCTGGCGGCCGCGCGCGGATATGTGGCCGAGGGGATGTCGACCTCGGAGGCGGCGCGGCGCGCCGCGGCCGAGAGCGGGATGAAAAAAAGCGAGATCTATCGCCGGCTGGTGGCCGGCGAATAACGAAACGGAGGGTAACGAATGGACAAAGCAGACTGGGTAAAAATCATTTTGCTGGCCGTGCTGGCGTTGGCCGTATTCTTGGCAGGCAAGCGGCTCGGGCAGCGGCGGGAGGACGGGCGTGCCGCCAAAATGATGAAAAAATACCGCCGCATCAGCCGCGCCGCGTTCGACGCGATCGCGGAGGGCGAGCGCGTCGATGCCGTGATCAGCCGTGTGCTGGCCCGCGCCGAGGAAGCGCGCCTGCCGCAGCCGATCAACGTGCTGGCCGAGCTGCCGCACGCGAATACGGTGGTCTACACCGTGTGGGCGGTATGCCGCGAGATGGCGGGCGGCAGCTTTTCGACGCTGATGAGCGGCTGCACGGGCGAGATCGCCGAACTGGCGGACGAGGCCTTCGCCGACCTGCCCGCGCCGCAGTGCGCGGCAGCGTGGCGCGCGCTGCTGGATGCCGACCGGGAAAAGGACGACATCGGCGCGCTGGAGCGCGCGTTCGCCGCGGCGGTGCAGAGCGAATGCCCGCTGACGCTGTGCGAGGGGTATATCCTCGATCACGCCGAAGACTTCATCGACGGGGACTGGCAAACAGAAAGCTGAACCGGCACGATACGACGAGAAGAAAGCGGGGCGATCCTTTCGGATCGTCCCGCTCATCGCTTTTCGTCGTTTTTTGTCGTTTTATGCCGATCTTCGTCAGTTTTCCCGCACGATCTCGTCCGGGACGGCGCGCACGGGCACGCCGTGCGCCGCGGCGTAGGCGGCGGCGCGGCCGGCCGCCTCCCCCATCGCGCAGCAATCGCCGGTGACGCGGTAGGACGCCATCGCCCAATGTGTGCCGGATATCGCCTTGCCCGCGACGAGCAGCCCTTCCAGCCCCTGCGGGATCAAAGAACGGTATGGGATCTGGTATGGAGTTACGTCACAGGCGGTTTGTCCCTGCCGCTTTTCGTCATGGATATCCACGTTGAACGTGACCGTGCAGACCCCGTCGGGAAAATGCGTGCCGTTTTGCAGATCCTCGGCCGTCAGGGTGTATTCGCCGCGGATGCGGCGCGACTCGCGCACGCCGAGCATCGGCGCGCTTTGCAGCAGCACAAGATCGGCGAAGTCCGAATCGAAGCGGCGCAGCAGCTCCACGACATCGATCATCTGGCGCCGCCCCTCGACCGTGGCCTGCGTGCGCTCCGCCGCCGACAGCGGCGACACGCCGCGCATATGCGTCAGCTGCACCACGCCGAACTGCCCGCCCGGCACGGGGATCAGATACGGGTTTTCGAACACCGCACGGCGGCCGAGGCCCTCCTTTCGGTAGGCGGCGGCCAGCACGTCGCGCATCATCAGCCCGTCGCGGTATTTTTCCGGGATGTTGCCGACGAGGACCATCAGCGTCATGGCCTGACACTCATGCGTGTCCGGGTCACCGACATCGAAGGCCGCGCCTGCGGCGGCGGCCACGGCGGCATCGCCCGTTGCGTCGATCACGACCTTGGCGCGCCACGCCAGACGGCCCTCCAGATCCTCGGTCACCACGCCGGTCACGCGGCAGCCGTCCTGCAGCACAGCGACGGTACGCACCTCGTAGCGCAGCGTCACGCCGGCGGCCAGACATTTTTCCTCCAGCAGCGACTTCATATATTCATAGTGGAAGCTGCTGCCGATGAAGCCGCCCCACGCGCCGCGCGTGTCCAGATCGCGGATCAGCTCGGCCAGCAGGCCGCCCTTGTTGGCCGCGTCGAACAGCGGATCGACGAAGCCGGCCGTCCACATCCCGCCCAAGCAGTTCTGCTGCTCCAGCAGCAGGACGCTTGGCCCGGCGCGGGCGGCGCAGATCGCCGCTGCGCTGCCGGCGGGGCCGCCGCCGCACACGATCACGTCGAAGCTGCCGCCGACCGGCGTTTGCCGTGTTTCCGTTATCTTTTCCATCGTCATCCTCCTAAAAAGCCGCCGAAGAGCGATGCTCCCCGGCGGCCGTTTGATCAGAATTTTCCGCCGCCGCCGCCGAAATCGGAGTCGCCGCCGTCGGAGGATGAGGACGAGCTGTCGTTATCCTTCGGGCGGGCACGGCGATCGACCGTGCGGTAGAGGAACAGATCGGACGAGCCGGTCACGACCATGCTGTTTTCGCGCACGTAGCTGTCCGCCGCAGGCTGGCTGCGCACGGTCTTGAGCTTGCCTTTCATCACGGCGACGGTGATCAGCGCGATCACCAGACCGATCACGAACGCGATGAGCAGCCCCGTCGTGCCGGGCAGCGTCCCGGCGACGCTGCGCGGGGCGTCCGGGTCATGGTCGCGCGCCCAGTCGATGTTGAATTCGCACTCGTCGGCGAACTTGAGGAACGCGCCGGCCACGTCGCCTTCCTTCAAATACGGCGAGATGGTCGAGCCCAAACTGTCGATGTCGCTGTCGGAGAACGCCTGCTTGCCGAAGCCGTGCGTCGCCAGATACCAGTCGCGGCTCTCCATGCAGACGAGCAGCAGCACACCGTCGCCGTCCGCACCCTGACCGAAATGAAGGTCGGTGAACACACCTTGGGCATACGCCGCGGGGGTCATCCCGTCCAGCGTGGGGACGGTGAGCGCGACCGCGTCGAAGGCATAGTCGCGCGCGATCTGCGCGAGCCGGTCGCTGACCTCGGTGCGCTCGTCCTCGCTGAGCAGATCGTCGCGGTCGAGCAGGAGCGAGCGCTCCCAGCCGTCCCACGGCTGACCGTCGGCGCAAGCCGAAAACGCCGCCGTCAGGCACAGCAGCAGGCAAAGCGCCGCTGCGAGCGTGCGGGAGAGAAACTTTTCTCGTTTCATTCTTCAGCCCTCCTTACAGCACACCCAAAACGCGCAGCAGCCACAGCAGCAGGTAGATTCCCGCCGTCCAGCCCGCCGTCAGCCCCAGCCGCCAGCGCCACGCCGCTTTTTTGTCCACGGGCAGGTCGCCGACGAATTTGCCGGTCTGCCCGTTCATCGCGAACAGGTAATGCTGCCC
>JAJXDX010000010.1:6362-18323 GCA_021640185.1 Oscillospiraceae bacterium
CCCGTTCCACGTGGTATTGAGCAGCCAGACGGGATACAGCGCGTACCGCCTGCGCCCGTCGTGCAGGCGGATGTTGCTCTGCTCCGTCGTGACGCTGTCGTAGCCGACGACAGTGGCGGCAAAGTTACTTTCGGTAGACACTTTGACGCGCTGATCGGCGCGGGCAACGCTATCCTCACTGGACACATCGTATTTATCCGCCAGATAGCCCGCCAGATAGGCCGTTTGGAAATCCACGGCATCGGAGAAATCGAACGGCTCGATCGATTCCATCAGATCGTCCGGCATCTTGGACGAGCCGTCCACCGGCACGTGCTCGAAGCCGATCTTGCCCTCGCGCTCGACGGCGTAATAGCTCGTTTCCGTATAGTCATAGTCGCTGTCGCTCCACGTGCGCACGGTGGTCGCCCGATAGCGGATCTGCGCGTCGACCTCGGTATCGAAGAGCCAAAACGGCACGTAGACGCCGCGGATCTCGTCGATGTGGTTCTCGGTCGAAAAAGCCTTAGGCAGCAGACGCTTGCCCTGCATATGGCGGCGCAGCCCCTCTTTGGCGGCGTTTTTGTCCTGCTTGAACGGGATCACGAGATCTGGGCGCAGCGTGCCGGACAGCTTGCCCATCATCACGACGGGATTGCCGCAATAGGGACAGGCGGTGGCGGCGGTGTTTTGATCGGCCACGATCTCGCCGCCGCAGGACTGACAGACATAGCTGCACAGCCCGTCCGCCTCGCCATCGCGCCAATCGCCGCCGCCGAGATCGTCCCAATCCATCTCGTCCGGGCGGTCGTTCTTCAGCTGCGCGTCATAGCCCTTCAGCGTTTCCACGTCGAATTCCGTGTCGCAATACGGGCATTTCATCTTTTGCAGCGTGCTGTCGAACGCGATCGCGCCGCCGCAGCACGGGCATTTGTATTCCTGTAGGGTGGTCAAGCGCCCTCCTCCTTCCGCAAGGCACATCTCCCGGACGGCTACCCGTCCGGGAGAGGCGAAAAGGCTTACTGCCGGTCGCTATCGTCGAACGGGTCGCCGCACTCCGGGCAGAACTTCGGCGGATGCGCCGGATCCTCCGGCTGCCAGCCGCACTTATCGCAGCGATAGAGCGGGGCGCCCGCAGGCTTTTTCGCGCCGCAGTTCTGGCAGAACTTGCCCTTGTTGACCGCGCCGCAGGCACACGTCCAGCCGTCCGCATCCGCGGGCTTCGGGCTGCCGCACTCCGGGCAGAACTTGCCGGTCGCCGTTGCGCCGCACTTACATTTCCACGCGCCCGCCGCCGGTGCGGCGGCCGCGGCGGCCTGCGGCTGCTGCGCCTGTTTCTGCTGCCCCATGGCGAACAGATCCTGCGCGTTCATGCCGCCGCCCGCGTTCATGGCCATGCCCATGCCATGGTGGGATCGCGCATGATGGCCGTGCGCTGCGCCTGCTTGATCAGCTCCGCGTCCTCGTCCGGCAGCGTGACGGAGCCGAGCGCGATGCTGACGACCTTCAGGCCGCGCAGCTCTCCCCACTTGGCGGAGAGCGCCGTGTTCATGGCGTTCTCCAGTTCCGTCTTGTGCGTCACGATCTGGTTCGGACGCAGCTCCAGATCCGACAGCTTGCCGAACGCCGGCTGCAGGGCGCTGATAAATTCCGTTTTCAGCTGGCCGTCCAGCTCGTCACGGGTATACTCGCTCTCCACGTTGCCGCACACATTGGTGTAGAACAGCAAGGGGTCCGCGATCTTGTAGGAATACACACCGGAGCAGCGCACCGAAACGTCGATGTCCAGTCCGATCTTGTTATCCACCACGCGGAAGGGGATCGGGTTCGGCGTGCCGAACTTATTGTCGATCAGTTCCTTGGTGTTGATGTAATACACGCGCTGATCTTTGCCGGTGTCGCCGCCGTAGGCGAAGCGCTTGCCGATGGTCTTGAAGGTCTGCTTGATGCTCTCGCCAAGGCTGCCGGCGAAGATCGACGGCTCGGTCGAACTGTCGTAGGTGAACTCGCCCGGCTCGGCGCAGACCTCCACGACCTTGCCCTGCTCCACGATCAGCATACACTGCCCGTCGGCCACGGCGACGCCGGAGCCGTTCGAGATGATGTTGTCGCTGGCCTTCGTGTTGGAGGAACGGCCGCTGATCCGCTTTTGTCCCTTGGTGACGAGGACTTCCTTCGCCATCGCCTCGCAATAGAAGAATTCCTTCCACTGGTCGGCCAGCGTGCCGCCCAGTGCGCCGATACCGGCTTTGATCAGACCCATGTGATGTTGCTCCTTTCGGTGATCGATGATCGTTATTTATCCCATGCCGCGTGCGCGACCGCCGCGCTTACGGCATCACAGGCAAAGCTTGCGGCCGTCAATTCTCCGGCGGCCGGCCGCCGGAGGGCGAATACCGCCCGGCGGAATAGGGGTTTTTGTTTTTGCGCGGGGGATCCGGCACGTTGCCGCAGCAGTTGGCCCACCGCAGGATCGCCATGCGGACGATCAGGATCAGCAGCCATGCGCCTGCGGCGGCGAACGTCAGCCACAGCGGCCAGTCCAGCCAAAAATGCAGGATCAGCAGCAGCACGGCGGGGATCAGCCCGTCGGCATTGAGTGCCATATTGATCGCCAGACAAAGCAGGAAGTTCCCGCCGCTGCGCAGCCGGTGCATCCGGATGCCCCCTTCGTATACGGTGCGGCCGCAGGCGGTGTGTGAACACCGCCTGCGGCAGAAAGATCATGTTACGTTCAGCCGTTCGTTTTACGGTAAGCGGCGAACAGACCCAGTGCGGACAGACCGGCCGCGGCGATCAGCCACGGCGCGACGCCCGCCACGCCGGTGACCGGCGCGGGATCCGGTTTGGGCTCCGGCTTGGGATCCGTCGGCGGCGTGACCGGCTTATTGGCCGTATAGGTGTTCGTGAACGCTGCGGCGACCGGCTTTTCCTCGTCGATCTCGCCGTTCTCGTCGACCAGATAGATGTCCCAGCCGCGGATGACCGAGTTATCGGTCTCCGGCTCGCCGTCGGTATCAAGCGCCGTGATCAAAGCCAGATGCGGCCGGATATAATAGCGCTCCGCCGCGTAGGTCCAGCCCTCGGCGCTGCCCTTGACCTGTGTCAGGTACGCGCCGTCCGTCAGCGCAGCAGTGAGGTGCGTGCCCAGAGCGAACGTGAGAACGCTGGCGGTGCTGCCGACGCCGTTCGTCTTGACGGCGGCGTTATCGATCGTCAGTTTTTGGTCGTTTTGCAGCGCGATCTCGTAGATAAACTCCGCCGCGCCGGGCGCGACCTCGCCGCCCTGCTTGACGATCGTGGTGATCGGCAGCGCGAACTTCGTGGGCAGGAACGCGTGATACTCGTTTCGGAACGTGGCGACATCGACCGGAGCGACTTCCTGATCGCCGTCGGGCACCGGGGCCAACACGGCGACCCAGTCGTTATCGCTCTCGCCGTGTCTGACGATGACGGCATACTGCTCTTCGCCGCCCAGCCACTCGTCGTCGGCTTCTTCATCCTTGGCGATCTCGACCTGACGCAGACGCAGCGGCGCATCGGTCGCTTTGCGAACGAGCGTTTCCGGCAGGCTGAACTTCAGCGTCGCGTCCACGGTGCAGACGCCGTCGGTGTCGACCGCGGCGGCGACCGCCTTGATCTGCGCATCCGTGACATACTTCTCCTGATCGAAGTCGTAGCAGAGCAGCTCGTAGCTGAACGTCATCTTGCCGGGCGCGACCTCCGCGCCCTGTTTGGTGATGACCTTGGCGGGCAGCTCGAGCGTGACCGTCGGCTCCGCCGGCTCGTCAGCCGCGGCGGCGGCGAGCGGCAGGACCGACAGCAGCAGCAATGCGGCGGTCAGGATCGCGAACAGTTTGTTGACGGTGGTTCTTTTCATGTGGCTCCTCCTTTTTGATCGGGTCGGTCGGGCGGTCATGGGATAACTGAACGATCGGATCTGCTATCTCCATTATACCGCGAATGAACGATCTGTCAAGTATGTGAGGCGGGAAAAGATCACATCAGGCCTTCTTTTTCTTTATATTCGATGAACTCATCGTAGGTCATCAGCTTATCGAGCAGATGCCCGCCGGACAGCTCCATGATGCGGTTCGCCACGGTCTGGACGAACTGGTGATCGTAGGACGAGAACAGCACGTTGCCGGGGAAGGCCTCCAATCCGTTATTGACGGCGGTGATCGACTCGAGGTCGAGGTGGTTGGTGGGCTGATCGAGGATCAGGACGTTGGAGCCGAACATCATCATGCGCGACAGCATACACCGCACCTTTTCGCCGCCGGAGAGGACCTTGACGGGCTTGAGCACGTCGTCGCCGGAGAACAGCATCTTGCCGAGGAAGCCGCGCAGATACGTTTCGGTATTATCCTGCGAATACTGATTGAGCCACTGCAGCAGGTTGAGATCGCAGTCGTCGAAATAGGCGGAGTTATCCTTGGGGAAATAGCTCAGGCTGGTGGTGCCGCCCCATTTGTAGCTGCCGGCATCCGGCTCGAGCTCGCCGACGAGGATGCGAAACAGCGTGGTGGTCGCGATCTCGTCCTGGCCGACGAAGGCGACCTTATCGCCCTTGTTGATGCGAAAGGAGACGTTATCGAGCACCTTCACGCCGTCGACGGTCTTGGTCAGGCCCTCCACGGCCAAGATCTCCTTGCCCGCTTCGCGATCCATGGTGAAGCCGACGAACGGATACCGCCGGGACGATGCGGGCATCTCCTCGACGGTCAGCTTATCGAGCAATTTGCGGCGGCTGGTGGCCTGCCGGGACTTCGATTTGTTGGCGGAAAAGCGCTGGATGAAGCTTTGCAGCTCGCGGATCTTCTCTTCGTTTTTGCGGTTCTGCTCGCGCATCATGCGCTGGATCAGCTGGCTGGACTCGTACCAGAAGTCGTAGTTGCCGACGTAGAGCTTGACCTTGTTATAGTCGACGTCGACGATGTGGGTGCAGACGTTATTGAGGAAGTGACGGTCGTGCGATACGACGATGACCGTACCCTCGTAGTCCATCAGGAAATCCTCCAGCCAGCGCACCGACTCGATGTCGAGGTGGTTGGTCGGCTCGTCGAGCAGGATGATGTCCGGACGGCCGAACAGCGCCCGCGCCAGCAGGATCTTGACCTTCTGCTTATCGGCCAAGGTGCTCATCTGCGCGTACAGCAGACTGTCGTCCAGACCCAGACCCTGCAGGATCTGCCCGGCCTCCGTTTCCGCCTCCCAGCCGTTCATCTCGGCGAATTCGCCCTCCAGCTCCGCCGCGCGCGCGCCGTCCTCGTCGGAGAAATCCTCATTTTCGTACAGGGCGTCCTTTTCCTTCATCACCTCGTACAGGCGGGGGTTGCCTTGGATGATCGTGTCGAGCACCGTGAACTCGTCATACGCATAGTGATCCTGCTTGAGCACCGACATCCGCGTGCGCGAATCGATGATGACCTCGCCGCTCGTCGGCTCGAGGTCGCCGGACAGGATGCGCAAAAACGTGGATTTGCCCGCGCCGTTGGCGCCGATGACACCGTAGCAGTTGCCGCCGACGAATTTGAGATCGACGTGCTTGAACAGATCCTGCCCGCCGAAATTGATCCCCAGATCCGATACCGTTATCATGTTTTCCTCCCGTGATCGGCCCCCGTGCGGGGCTTTTTTCCTTGTTTAGCCATACAGCTATCAGTATATACGAAAACCGCGAAAAATGCAACCGTTTTCCGGCCTTTGGCGCGAAAAGCGCCGGCCGGTGCGAAAGCCCTGCGATAAGTAGAGAAAAACGGGATATTTTTTTGTTCTCTACCGGAAGTTCTCGCGAAGAAGTAGGTTTACAGCGTGCGGCGCGGATCGTATAATAAAACCGAAAAGGAGGTGCGCCATGGACGCAAAAAGCATCGGTTACACGATCGCCGCGCTGCGGCGGCGGCACAAAATGACGCAATCGGAGCTGGCGCAGCGGCTGAAGGTCAGCGACAAGACCGTCAGCAAGTGGGAGAACGGGCTGGGCTATCCGGAGGTCACGCAGTTCCCGGCGCTGGCGGAGCTGTTCGGCGTTTCCATCGACTACATCATGACGGGCGAGCGCAAGGGCATCGCGCTGGCGGGCAATATCCTGACCGATCTGGTCAAAACGATCGACGAGTACCCGCGGCCGGGGATGCTGTCGAGCATCCGCAGCGTCAGCCGCAGCGTGGGCGGCTGCGTGCCGAACGTGGGGATCGATCTGGCCAAGATCGACCGCAGCCTGCCGCTGTCGGCCATCGGGCGGGTGGGCGACGACGAATACGGCCGGTATGTGCTGACGCAGCTGGCGTGCCACGGGATCGACACGGGGCGGGTGCGCATCTCGCCCACCGCGCCGACGAGCTTTTCCGACGTGATGAGCCTGCGCACCGGGGAGCGGACGTTTTTCCATGCCCGCGGCGCGAACGCCGAGTTCTCGCCGGAGGACGTGGATCTGTCCTCGCTGGGCTGCCGTCTGCTGCACATCGGTTACATCCTGCTGCTGGACCGCTTCGATGCGCCGGATCCCGAGCACGGCACCGTGATGGCGGGCTTTTTGCACGACGTACAGGCGCGCGGGATCAAAACGTCCGTCGACATGGTCAGCGACAGCACGGCAGACTACGGCAAAACGGTGCTGCCCGCGCTGCGCTACTGCAACTATGCCATCGTCAACGAGGTGGAGTGCTGCACGGCGTTCGGCCTGTCGCCGACGAAGGCGGACGGCACGCCGAACGAGGACGACATCCGCCGCGCGATGGAAGGCATGGCGGCGGCCGGCGTTGCCGACAAGGTGATCGTCCACGCCAAGCCGATCGGGTACTGTCTGGACGTGAAGAGCGGCCGTTTTACGGCCGTGCCGAGCCTTGCCTTCCCGCGGGAGCTGATCCGCGGCAGCGTCGGCGCGGGGGACGCGTTCTGCGCCGGGTGCCTGTACGGGCTGTACAACGGCTTCGACGACGAGCGGCTGCTGCGCTTTGCGGCGGCGGCCGCCGCCGCCAGCCTGACCGAGGAGAACGCCGTAGACGGGATGCGTCCGCGGGACGAGCTGTTTACCATGATCGAACGATACGGAGGGAAATGACATGAAGAAAGCGGATCATGATCGGCAGGTCCGGCGCGCACTGGACTATTATGCGGCGGCACACATCGTGCTGACGGACGACGAAAAGGCGCGGATCGAGGTGGCGGACTTCGGCCTTGGGCGGGTGGAAAAGGTCGGGCTGCAGCTGCTGACCTACGTCAACACACCGCGCGTATGCGCCAAGGAGATGGTGCTGCTGCCCGGACAGACCTGTCCGGAGCACCGGCACGTGCCGACGGGCGGGATGCCCGGCAAGGAAGAAACGTTCCGCTGCCGGTACGGCGAGGTGCGGCTGTACGTCACGGGCGAGGGCAGCGCCGACGACGTGCCCGGCGGGCTGCCGGAAACGGCGGTGTCGGTGTTCCACGAGATCGTGCTGCGCCCCGGCGAGCAATACACGATCCTGCCCGGCACGCTGCACTGGTTCCGCGCCGGAGAGGACGGGTCGGTCAGCTCGGAGTTCTCCACCCACAGCACGGACGAAACGGACGAATTCACCGACGCGGACATCGTCCGTGCGCCGGTGATCGAGGAATGAAAAGGAGCGAAAGAAAATGCTGGCGAACCTGAATGATGTCCTGCGCCCGGCACAGCGGGAGCACTATGCCGTCGGGCTGTTCAACACCATCGACACGGATATGCTGGAGGCGGTGATCGGCGCGGCGGAGGCGCTGCGCGCGCCGGTGATCATCGGCACGGCGGAGGTGCTGCTGCCCTACGGCGAGCTTTTGCTGATTGCGCCCGCGCTGCGCGCGGCGGCGCAGCGCGCGAGCGTGCCGGTGGTGCTGCACTACGACCACGGCCTGACCTTTGAACGCTGCATGGAGGCGCTGAAGCTGGGCTTTTCCAGCGTGATGTTCGACGACTCCGCCGGGGATGCGGGCGAGAACACCGCCGCCACGCGCGAGATGGTGCGCATCGCGCACGCCATGGGCGCCACGGTGGAGGGCGAGATCGGCCACGTCGGACAGGCGGACACCGGCGACAACGCAGTGAGCGACCGCTACACCACCCCGGCGGAGGCCGTCGCCTTCGTCGAGGCGACCGGCGTGGACGCGCTGGCCGTGGCGATCGGCACGGCGCACGGCGCGTACAAGCTCAAACCGCAGCTGGATCTGGCCCGCCTGCGCGAGATCCGCGCCGCCGTGGACACGCCGCTGGTGCTGCACGGCGGCTCCGGCCTGTCGGACGACGATTTCCGCTCCACGATCCGCGACGGCATCGCCAAGGTGAACATCTTCACCGACCTGTGCACGGCGGGGTCTGCCGCCATGCGGCTGGCGCAGGACGAAGGACTCGACTATCTGTCCACGCGCACGAAGCGGGTGGAACTGATCCGCGCTGCCGTGGAAGAAAAAATGCGCCTGTTCGGCTGCGCCGGCCGGGCATAAACGGGCAGACGCCCGCTTTGCTGCCGTCCCGCAAGGGGCGGCGGCGGTTTTTGCGCAGCACGGCGGTTTTTGCTTGCTTTTTTCCGCATTTTCGGTTACCATCGATAGACAAGGGAACACACGGGTCTTGCAGAGCATTTTATGCTCGGCATTTTATGCTCAGCATCGTATGCTCAGCATTCCATGCTCGGCAAAACTGCGCAGCACCTGTCGGCGATGCGTTTTCGCGCGGTTTTTGGCTTTTGAGGCGCAGGCGGGCTGGCGCCCGCCAAGCCGAAAAGGACGAAAAGCGCCGGAAAGACACGCCGACAGGCGGTCGTGTCCTTGCCTATCGATGGTATGATCAAAGCAGAAACGAAAAGCGACGGAGGGAAACATCATGACCGAGCTTTGTCTTGACCTGCACGCGCCGCTGCACCCGATCCGCCCGCTGCACAGCGTGTGCGGCGCTCCGCTGACGGGCATCGCGGACATGGGGCTGTTCGCTTACCTGCAAGAGGCGCACATCCCGTTCTGCCGTCTGCACGACGTGGCCTATCCGTTCGGCGCGGGCGTGTATGTGGACGTGCCGAACATCTTCCGCGACCCCGCCGCCGACCCGGACGATCCGGCGGCCTACGACTTCGCCTTTACCGACAGGCTGATCGAGCGGCTGATACAGGCGGGATGCGAGCCGGTGTACCGTCTTGGCGTATCGATCGAGAACGCGGCCGACATCCGTGCCTACCGCATCTATCCGCCCGCCGACAACGAAAAATGGGCGTGCGTATGTGAACACATCATACGCCACTACATCGACGGCTGGGCGGACGGCTTTGGCTATCCCATCCGCTATTGGGAGATCTGGAACGAGCCGGACGGCCATCCGGACAGCGAGAAAAACCAAATGTGGCGCGGCACCTTCGCGCAGTATCTGGATCTGTACCGGGCCGCCTCGCGGCGGCTGCGCGCGGCGTTCGGCGGCCGGATCCGCATCGGCGGCTATGCCTCCTGCGGCTTTTATGCCATACTGGACGAGAACGTGCTGTCCGCTGCGGCGTTCGGCGGCACGCGGCCGCTGACGGACGCCGACCGCCGCAGCCTGCATTTTTTGCACTGCTTCGACCGGTTCATCGAAACGGTCGTGCGCGAGGGGCTGCCGTTCGACTTTTTCTCCTACCACAGCTATGCCGGAGCGGCGGACACGCTGACCATGCAGCGTTATGTCGAGCGGCGGCTGGACGAGGCCGGCCTTGCGGACACGGAGATCCATCTGAACGAATGGAACACCTGTCCGCAGCGGGAGAAAAAGGGCGGCGCGCAGGCGGCGGCCGAAACGGCCGAGATGCTGTGCGCCATGCAGGAGCAGCGCGCGGCGATGCTGTGCTATTACGACGCGCGGGCGTGCACTTCGCCGTATTCCGGCCTATTCGATCCGATGCACCTGCAGCCGATGCTGCCGTACTATGCGCTGGCCGCCTTCGGCGAGCTGTACGTGCTGGGCACGCAAGTCGCGGTGCACGGCGGATGTCCCGGCCTGCGGACGCTGGCGGCGGCCGACCGCGGCGGCGACTGGGGGCTGCTGCTCGCCTGCACCGGGGAACGGGCGGAGCTTTCGCTATCCCTGCCTGCGGGCGGCTGCACGGCGCGCCGGATCGGCGAAGGGCAGCCGCTGATCCCCGTGCCGGGGTTCGATCCCGCCCGTTTCGTCATCGAAAAAAACGAGGTGCTGCTGCTGCGCCGTGCATAGAACGCGTGCGGCCGCACATACTGATCCCGAACCAAAAACGGGAGGGATCATGACATGGAACACGAGATGTTCTGCTTCCAATGCCAGCAGACGGCGGGCAACAAGGGCTGCGTGCGCACGGGCGTATGCGGCAAGCAGCCGACGACGGCGAACCTGCAGGACGAGCTGATCGGCGAGCTGATCCGGCTGGCCGCGGCGGCCGAGCGGCGCGGCGTGCACACCGAAACGACCGACCGACTGCTGATCGACGGGCTGTTCACCACGCTGACGAACGTGAATTTCGACGATGAGGCGATCGGCGCGTTCACCGCGCGGGTGCGGGACACGCGCCGCGCGATCGACGACGGGGACATCCCGGTCGTTGAACTGTGGAAGGGCGAAACGGACACCGTTTCTCTGCGGTCGACACTGCTGTTCGGCATGAAGGGCATGGCGGCCTACGCGCACCACGCGATGAACTTGGGGCAGCGCGGCCCGGAGGTCTGCGCGTGGTTCTATCGCGGGCTGTGCGCGGTAAACGAGCAGCACAGCGTCGAAGAATGGCTGGCGCTGATCATGGCGTTCGGGCAGGTGAACCTGAAGTGCATGGCGCTGCTTGACCGCGCGAACACCGGCGCGTTCGGGCAGCCCGTCCCCACGCGGGTGAACACGGACATCAAGGCCGGGCCGTTCATCGTCGTGTCCGGCCACGACCTGAAGGATCTTGACGAATTGCTGCGGCAGACCGAGGGCAAGGGCATCAACGTCTATACCCACTGCGAGATGCTGCCCGCCCACGGCTATCCGGGGCTGAAAAAATATCCGCATCTGGCGGGCAACTTCGGCACGGCGTGGCAGAGCCAGCAAAAGGAGTTCGAGAACATCCCCGCGCCGGTGCTGTTCACCACCAACTGCCTGATGCCCCCGCGCGAAAGCTATGCCGATCGGGTGTACACCACCTCCGTGGTCGGGTACAAGGGGCTGACGCACATCGCGGCGGATGCCGCCGGGCGCAAGGACTTCTCGCCGCTGATTCGGCAGGCGCTGGCCCTTGGCGGCTACGACCGCGACCGGAGCATGAGCGGCATCAACGGCGGCCATATGCTGACGACCGGCTTTGCCCACGCCGCGGTGCTGGCGAACGCCGAGCGCGTCATCCGGCTGATCCGCGACGGCCGAGTGCGGCGGATCTTTTTGGTCGGCGGGTGCGACGGCGCGCATCCCGGCCGCAACTACTACACCGAATTCGTCAAGCAGACGCCGATGGACACGCTGGTGTTCACGCTGGCGTGCGGCAAATACCGGTTCAACGACCTTGACCTCGGCGAGATCGACGGCCTGCCCCGCATCATGGACATGGGGCAGTGCAACGATGCCTACAGTGCCGTGGTGGTGGTGCAGGCGCTGGCCGAGGCCTTTGGGTGCGGCATCAACGAGCTGCCGCTGACGTTGGTGCTCTCGTGGTACGAGCAAAAGGCGGTGTGCATCCTGCTGACGCTGCTGGCGCTGGGGATCAAAAACATCGTTTTGGGGCCGACGCTGCCCGCGTTCCTATCCGAAACGGTGGTGCGCACGCTCGTCGATGCCTACGGCCTGCAGCCGACCACCGCGCCGGAGCAGGATCTGGACGCGATCCTTGGGCGGGGATGAGCGGACGGCGGCGATACGGCGATCGGGATCGGCCGGGAGAATGCGTTCTCCCGGCCGATCTGCGCGCTTCGATCAATAACGTGTCGAATTTCGGTCAAAAACGATGAGAATTTTTTTGCATTTTCTATCAAACGCCGAAAAATAAGGGTTGACAATCCCCTTGAAAT
>JAJXDX010000268.1 GCA_021640185.1 Oscillospiraceae bacterium
AATGCGCGGTGTGGACGATGATGCCGCGCCGCTCCTTCTCGGCCACCGCTCTGCGCCCGGCAGCGGTCAGGCCGCCGTGCGGCGTGCCCATGCAGCCGCAGCCCCACGCGTTGTCGCCGTTCCACGTCAGGCCGATCATCCGGACGGGATACCGCCGCAGCAGCCGCCAAAGGTCCGGCGTGCCGTGCAGCATCCCGCCGTTCTCGATGGCCAAAACGGCGGTGCAGCCGGAAGATGTCCCGTCCGCGATCTCACCGCCGCGGTACAAACGGAACCGCTCGTCTTCGTCGGCCAAGCGCAGCGCGGTATCGAGCATCGCTGCGGCGTGCCGCCACGCCGCCTCGCCCGGCGGCAGATCGTCCGGCAAAAACGCAGCGAATACCTGCGCCCACGGCGAAAAGCGTATCCCGCGGGCCAGATCGACGGCGGTGCGGTCGTTTCGGCGCAGGTCGCAGCCGTGGCGCACGGCCAGATCCAGCGTGTCGCAGTGCAGATCAAAAAGCCTCATGCAGATCTCCCGCCTCGTAAGCGCCCGGGATATGCTCTATCCGCACGACGCGCAGCGGGTCGCTTGGGTCGGTCACGACCTCGATCACGTCGAAGCGGGGCTGGAGCGGGCTGGGATGCTGGCTGAGATACAGCGCGGACGTCGCCACCAGCCGCCTCCGCTTGGCGGCGGTGACGGCGGCACGCGGCGCATACAGGGCATCCTCGCGGCGGGTCTTCACCTCCACGAAAGCAATATACGCCCCGTCCTGCGCGATCATGTCGACCTCACCCAGCCGACAGCGGTAGTTGGCGGCAACGATCTGATAGCCGTGCTCCCGCAGATAGCGGGCGGCGAACAGCTCCCCCGCCGCGCCCTTCGACGGGCGGGCCATCAGTCCGGCTCCCCGTCGGACAGGATCTTTTTCAAAAAGCTCGGCCGGTGGATCGGACACGGCCCCAGCGCGCGGATCGCCGCGACGTGCGCGGCCGTGCCGTAGCCCTTGTGTTTGGCAAAGCCGTAGCCGGGGTACAGCGCATCCGCCTCGCGCATCATGCGGTCACGGCTGACCTTGGCCAAGATGGACGCGGCGGCGACCGAGGCCGACTTTGCGTCCCCCTTGACCAGTGCTTCGGCAGCGACCGGCATCATCGGCGGCAGATGGTTGCCGTCGATCAGCGCAAAACCGGCCTGCCCGCGCAGCGCCTCCACGGCGCGGCTCATGGCGCGGTCGTTCGCGCCAAGGATATTATAGCGCTCGATCTCCTCTACCGTGGCGATGCCGATGCCGTAGGCGACCGCCTCGCGGCAGATCGTGTCGAACAGCGCCTCGCGCTTTTTTTCGCTCAGCTTTTTGGAATCGTCCACGCCGGGGATGACCAGCCCCGGAGGCAGGATGACCGCCGCAGCGACCACCGGCCCGGCCAGCGGGCCGCGTCCGGCCTCGTCCACGCCGCAGAAGCACGGGTGTCCGGCCGCGCGGATCCGGTCATCGAACCTCACGTTCTCCGGCATCGTCGTTTCGCTCATCGGGCGCACCCCCTTCCGGCTGCTCCAACGTCAGGCGGCCGAGCTTGCCGCCGCGGTATTCGTCCAGCAGCATCACTGCCGCGCGGCCGATATCCGCCTCGCCGCCGGGGATCAGCATCCCGCGCTTGCGGGCGATCAGCTCCAGCAGCGCAAGATCCTCTTCCGGCAGCGGCGGCTCCAGCTTATAGCGTGCGCACAGCAGCGGCGCGTAGCTGCCCCGCAGGGTGCAAAGCAGCGCCATCGCCATCTCCTCGAGATCGAGCACCCGGTCGCGGATCGCGCCGGTGAAGGCCAGATGCAGCGCGACGGTGCGGTCCTCGAACTTCGGCCACAGCACGCCGGGCGTGTCGAGCAGCTGCGCGCCGTCGACGACGAACCACTGGTTCTGCCGTGTCACGCCGGGCCGATCCTCGACCTTCGCCTTGCCGCCCTTGGTCAGCCGGTTGATGAACGAGCTTTTGCCCACGTTCGGGATCCCCACGATCATGGCGCGGATCGCACGGGTCATGCCCTTCTGCTCCCACCGCGCGACCGCGTCGCTCAGCAGCCCGCGCAGCGCGGGCATGAAGCGATCCATCCCGCGGCCGGACTTGCAGTCCACGGCGATCGCCGTGATGCCGCGCGCGCGGTAATGGGCGATCCAGCGGCGCGTGGCGTCCTCGTCGGAAAGATCGGCCTTATTGAGCACGATCAGCCGCGGCTTGCGGCCAAGCCAGCTGTCCAGCTCCGGGTTGCGGCTGCTGACCGGGATGCGCGCATCCACGATCTCGACCACAGCATCCACCAGCGGCAGGCTCTCCTGCATCTGGCGGCGGGTGCGGGTCATATGCCCGGGGAACCACTGGATCGACACCGCCTCGCTGCCCGGCACGGTGGCCGCGCCCGTCGTCTTTACCGCGCCGGTGCGCTTGCCGTGCGGCGTATCGGCCGTGCGGCCGTTGCGGAAATTTTTCTTTGCCGGCTTTGCCGACCGGCCCCCGGCGGCTCGCGCCGCGTCGCTCCGGCCGCCCTTGCCCTCGCTCGGTCTGCCGCCGCGCCCCTTTGCAGGCGCTTTGGTGCCGCTCTGCTTGCCGCCGTCCCTGCGGCGGCGGGCATTCTCCTGTGCCATGGTGATCCCCCTTTATCCGTTCTCGTTGCCGATCCGCCCGAAGGAGCCGAGCGGGAACAGCCGCAGCACCGCCACGCCCGCCACGTCCTCGACGGAGAACGCCCCGAGCATCCGGCTGTCCTTCGATCCGTCGCGGTTGTCGCCCATGGCGAAGAAGCAGCCCTCCGGCACGGTGTACGGCGTTTCGCACCCGAACGAGCCGGTGTGTCCTCCCCGCACGTAGGTCTCTTCCTGCACCACGCCGTTGAGCATGATCTTGCCCGTTTCGTCATCAAATTCGATCGTGTCCCCGGCCAGCGCGATCACGCGCTTGACCAGCGGCTCGTCGTTATGGCGGTTGATGATCACGATGTCCCCGCGGTCCAGCCGGTAGAACAGGCTGACCATCACGATGCGGTCACCGTTTTGCAGTGTGTCCGTCATGGACTCGCCGCTGACGGTGGCGATGCGGAACAGAAAGGCGAAAACGAATGCCACTACGACCAGCGCGCCGACGAGAGACGAGATCCAGTCATAGCATTTTTCCGCCGTGGCGCGCGTGCCGTCGGCCTCGGCCTGTTCGGCCTGTTTTTCCGTGCGTTCTTCGTCCATCGTTTTCCCCTCCTTCAGTTCTCTTTGCCGCTCTCGACCGGCCCGAACGAGCCCAGCGGCCACACCCGGAACACCGCCCGGCCGATGATGTCCTTGACCGATACCATGCCCACATCGCGGGAGCGGCTGTCCAGCGAGATGGAGCGGTTGTCCCCCATCACGAACACACTGCCGTCCGGCACGGTCACGCGGCCGGTCAGGTCACGCGGGACGTTGGCCCCTTGGATATACGGCTCGCGCCGCTGCTCGCCGTTGACGAACAGGCGCTGCTCCTCATCGATCCAGACCGTGTCCCCCGCCACGGCGATCACGCGCTTGATGATCGGCTCGCGCGTGTAA
>JAJXDX010000269.1:0-3207 GCA_021640185.1 Oscillospiraceae bacterium
GTGGGATTGATCCCGACGACGACCCCCCGGACTCTGTTGTGAGTGGCGTTCTGCAGAGTTGCGTCGATCATGGCGGCAAACTCTTCAGAGCTCATCTCCTCTGTATTTTCTGCAGTGGTGTTCTCGGGGGCTGCGGTGGATTCCAGGACTTCGCTGTTGTTGATGATCTCGGTCATGGTGAAATGTACCTCCTTTATTATATCGGACGGGGTCGAGGCTCCGGCGGTAAGACCTGCCGTTTCGCCGGGACAGAACCATTCGCGCCGAAGGTCGGCCGCGCCTTCGATCAGATGGGTCTGACAGAAGGGGGAGCAGACGTCGCGCAGCTTGGTGGTGTTGGAACTTTCGCGCCCGCCGACAATGACTACGCTGCGGCATCTTCGGGCCAGTCCGATGGCTTCGGTCTGCCGTTTCGTAGTTGCAACACATATTGTATCAAAGATCAGGAGATTTGTACAGTCTTTTTTTGCGAGATCTGCGCACTTTTCCCACAAGTTTGTATTAAAGGTAGTTTGCGCGACCATAATGAGGGATCTTTTTGTGGATCGTGGATCGTTTGAAAAGATCGCTTGCAGTTCTTGGACGTCGCGGAACACGAAAACATCGCCCCGGCAGTGCCCGCGGATGCCCAAGACCTCCGGGTGATCGGGGTCGCCGGCGATCAAAACGGTGCGTCCGGCGGCGCTGTGCTCGGCGACGATGCGGTGGATCTTTTCGACGAAGGGGCAGGTCGCGTCGCTGTAGCGGATGCCGAGCGTGCGCAGCCGGTCGTACACGTTTTCCGGCACGCCGTGGGAGCGGATGACGAGCACCGCGCCTGCCGGTGTGTCCTCCGGCCGGTCGGCGATCGTGACGCCGCGCGCGGCCAGCTGCCCCACGACCTGCGGGTTGTGGATGATCGGGCCGAGGGTGCATACCTGCTCGCCGGCGGCGAGCAGCTCCTCGACGCGGGCGACCGCCCGGCTGACGCCGAAGCAGAAGCCGGCGCTTTTGGCCAAGATGACGGGCAAGGGACGCCCTCCTTTCTGCGATCAGCGCAGACGCGCCGTGACGATCTGCCGCAGGGCGTCGATGGAGCCCTCCAGCGTCAGGTCGCTGGTGTCGACGAGCACGGCGTCCTCCGCCCGCCGCAGCGGGGAAACGGCGCGGTGCTCGTCATCATAGTCGCGCTGCAGCATATCGCGCAGCACCTCGTCATACGGGGCGGGGGTGCCTTTTTCGGCCAATTCCTTGAAGCGGCGCTGTGCGCGCGCCTCCGGCGAGGCGGTGAGGAAGATCTTGACGTCCGCGTTCGGCAAGATCGTGGTGCCGATGTCGCGCCCGTCCATGATCACCGGCTGCGCGGCCGCCATATCCCGCTGCGTTTTGAGCAGGAAGGCGCGCACCTGCGGCACGGCGGACACCTTGGAGGCCGCCATGGACACCTCCGGCGTGCGGATGCGGCCGCTGACGTCCTCGCCGTTCAAAAACACGCGCTGCTCGCCGTCGACATACCGCAGGGCGACGGTGATACCGTCGAGCGACGCGGCGACGGCGGCGGGATCGTTTATGTCGATGCCGCGCGTGAGCATGGACAGCCCGATCGTGCGGTAGAGCGCGCCGGTATCGACATAGATGAACGACAGCTGCGCGGCGAGCGCGCGGGCGATCGTGCTTTTGCCCGCACCGGCGGGGCCGTCGATCGCGACGGCGAACGGATGATCGATGGTCTTGGTCATGGTGATGTTCCTTTCCGTTATGCGTCAAGATGTGTCCCGGCGGCGATGCCGGTAGAAAACGCGATCTGGAGATTGAAGCCGCCGGTGCAGGCGTCGACATCCAGCACCTCGCCGGCGAAGTACAGGCCGGGCAGGCGTTTGGAGGCCATGGTGCGGGCATCGACCTCGCGCACGCTGACGCCGCCGGCGGTGACGATCGCCTCCTCGAGCGGGCGCAGCCCGTCGACGCGGATCGGCATGGCCTTGAGGTATGCGGCGAGCGCGCGGCGCTCCGCCTTGGTCACGTCCCGCGCCTTTTTGCCGGCGGGGATGCCCGTTTGCCGCAGCACGACGGGGATCAGCGCGCTCGGCAAATTGCTGCCGCGCGCGTTGCCGAGGTCGGTGTTCGCCCGCTCGGTCAGGTCGCGCTGCAGGCGCAGATCGAGCTGCTCCGGCGTCAGCCCCGGCTTCCAGTCGAGCGAGAGGGCGTAACGACCCGGCGACGGATCGTCCATATACGTGCTGGCGGTGAGCACCAGCGGGCCGCTGACGCCGAAGTGGGTGAACAGCATCTCGCCCAGCTCGCGGTACAGCACCTTGCTTTTTTGCGTATCGGTCAGTGTGAGGGTGACGTTTTTGGGGGAGAGGCCCTGCAGATCGAGACAGAACAGATCCGGCGACGACAGCCCGACGAGCGATGCGCGCGGCGGGACGACCGTGTGTCCGGCCTCGGCGGCGAGGGCATAGCCGTCGCCGGTGGAGCCGGTGCCCGGATATGATGCGCCGCCGGTGGCCACGATCACGGCATCCGCCGGGATCGACGCACCTTCCTGCGTGGTGACGCCGGTGCAGCGGCCGTCCTGTGTCAGCAGGTGCGCGGCGCGCCCCTGCAGGAAGTGCACGCCCGCCGTTTTGGCCTGTCCGACGAGCGCGTCGACGATATCGACCGCCTTATCGGATACCGGGAACACCCGGCCGCCGCGCTCGGTCTTGAGCGGGACGCCCAGAGCCTCGAAAAAAGCGACCGTGTCCTGCGGCGTGAACGCCGTGAGCGCACTGTACAAAAACCGGGCGTTGTGCCGTACCTGAGCGATCACCTCCGGTACGGTGCAGGCGTTGGTGACGTTGCAGCGCCCCTTGCCGGTGATCATGACCTTGCGCGCGGGGCGGGCATTGCGCTCGAGCACGGTCACGGCGTGGCCCTGCCGGGCGGCGGTGCCCGCCGCCATCAGTCCGGCGGCCCCGCCGCCGACGATCAAAACGCGCATGGCTCAGTTCTTCTCCGTTTCGTCGATCTTTTCGTAGACTTTATAGTCGTTCCACAGGCCCTCCAGTTCCTCGAACCTTTCGCGGTTCTGCTCCATCGTGCGCAGCGAGATCGCCACGATCAATGCGTTGATGACGCTCAGCGGCGCGACGAGCGAATCGACGACCGAGGCCATATCGCTGTGCGCGGGCAGAAGGATGCCGGCATACGGTGCGATGGGAGAGAGGGGGCCATCCGTGACCG
>JAJXDX010000269.1:3217-3500 GCA_021640185.1 Oscillospiraceae bacterium
GGAAGCTGATGCCGACGATGGCATCCCCGCTGCCGATATCGAGCATCTCCTCGAAGATCTCGTTTTGGCTGGAGGAGGACAGCAGATGCACCCGGCTGCCGAGCAGCAGCTGCAGATAGTGCGTGAAGAACGAGGCGAGCGCCTTACAGCTGCCCGCGCCGAACACATACACCTGCCGAGCGGCGGTCAGCGCCGCGACGGCGGAGAAGAACGCCTGCGGATCCATCTCCTCCAGCGTCTGCCGGATGTTGGCGATGTCGCTGGTCGCGACGCTGCGCAGCAC
>JAJXDX010000270.1 GCA_021640185.1 Oscillospiraceae bacterium
ACCGCCGTCGCTCTGAAGATGAGCACCGAAGAACTGGCACCTTTGGCACAGCCCGGCGGCTCGCTCTACGGCATCCAGCATACCAACGGCGGACGCATCGTGATCTTCGGCGGCGGCGTGCCGCTGATCAGGGACGGCCGGATCGTCGGCGGTTTCGGGGTCAGCGGAGGCACGGCGGCGCAGGACACGGCGTTTGGCCGATACGCGAAGGCATTATTTGAAAAGGAGTTGAGATGACTTGGCAGTGGAGATGACAGAGGCCCAGATCGGCAAGATCGTCGAGCAGGTCCTGCGCAGCCTCCCGGCGGCGGACGGCGCGAAAAGAGCGCCGGAGCAGCCTGCATGGGACGGCACACAGTACCACGGACGCACGCTGATCGGGATCTTTACCGACATGAACACCGCCATCGAGGCCACGCAGGAGGGCTACAAGGCGCTGCACACCATGACGGTCGAGCAGCGCGAGCGGATCATCACCGAGATCCGCCGCCTGACCCGTGAGGAGGCCCACATCATGGCGGAGCTCGGTGTGGCGGAGACCGGCATGGGCCGCGTGGAGCACAAAACGGCGAAGCACATCCTCGTGGCGGACAAAACGCCCGGCACGGAGGATATCTGTCCGACGGTGCGCACCGGCGACAACGGCCTGACGCTGGTCGAGATGGCACCGTTCGGCCTCGTCGGCAGCATCACCCCCAGCACGAACCCCAGCGAAACGGTGATCTGTAACAGCATCGGTATGATCGCGGCGGGCAACGGCGTGGTGTTCAATCCGCATCCGCACGCGATCGCGACCTCCAACTATGCGGTCGACCTCGTCAACCGCGCATCTAAAGCGGCCGGCGGACCGGAGGTGCTGGTCTGCTCCATGGCCAAACCGACGATGGAGAGCGCGGCGATCATGCAGTCGCATCCGCTGATCAAGCTGCTCGTCTGCACCGGCGGCCACGGGACGCTCAACGAGGCCGTCTCCGGCCTCGTGCGCGCCGTGCTGTCCTCCGGCAAAAAGGCGATCGGCGCGGGCGCGGGCAATCCGCCCGTCATCGTCGACGATACCGCCGACATCCCGAAGGCGGGACGCGACATCATCGACGGCTGCTCGTTCGATAACAACCTGCCCTGCATCGCGGAGAAGGAAGTGTTCGCGTTCGATAACATCGCGGACGAGCTGATCCACTATATGCGCCAAAACGGTGCATATCTGCTCAGCCGCGAGCAGGTCGATGCGCTGGAGAAGATCGTACTCGTCGAGCAGACGGGCAAGGACGGCAAGACCCGCAAGGTCATCAACCGCAAGTGCGTCGGCCGCGATGCCGCCGTGCTGATGGACAAGATCGGCGTCAAGGTCGACCCGTCCGTGCGCTGCCTGATCTGCGAAACGGAGTTCATGCACCCGTTCGTGCAGACGGAACTGATGATGCCGATCCTGCCGATCGTGCGTGTGCACGACATCGACGAGGCGATCGACCTCGCTGTCAAGGCGGAGCACGGCTGCCGCCACACCGCCCATATGCATTCGAAGAACGTCGATCACCTGACGCGGTTCGCCCGCGCCGTGGAAACGACGATCTTTGTGAAGAATGCGCCGTCCTATGCCGGTATCGGCTTCGGCGGCGAAGGCCACACCACGTTCACGATCGCCGGACCGACGGGCGAGGGCATCACCTCCGCCCGCAGCTATACCAGACAGCGCCGCTGCGTGATGGCCGACAGCTTCCACATCATCTAAAAAGGAGGAACTTCTATGCAACTCAATGCCAGTCAGGTCGAAAGCATCGTGCGTGACGTGCTGGCCCAGATGGCCGGTCATACGACCGAGCAGTCTGCGCCCGCGGCCGTCCCGTCGATCCCCAAGACCGCCAAGGTGGCCATGCTCACCGCCCCCAAGACCATCGAAGTGAAGGAGTATCCGATCCCGCCGGTCGGCGATGACGATATCCTCGTCAAGGTCGAGGGCGCGGGCGTCTGCGGTACGGACGTGCACGAATGGAAGGGCGATCCCTTCGGTCTGGCGCCGGTCGTCCTCGGTCACGAGGGCACGGGCGAGATCTTGGCCATGGGGAAGAACGTCCACTGCGACACGGCGGGCAAGCCGCTGAAGGTCGGCGACAAGATCGTGACCTCCGTCATCAGCTGCGGCGAGTGCGGCATCTGCCGGCTGCACCCGGATCACACGAACCTCTGCGACAAGCAGGGCATCTTCGGCCTGATCTCGGACAGCGCGGACAAGCACCTCAACGGCTGGTTCGCCACCCACCTGATGATCAGCGCGCCGGGCGCGACCTATTTCCGCGTCAACGACCTCGATCTGCAGGAGCGGATGCTGCTGGAGCTGTCGACGGTCTGCGTACACGCGTATAACCGCGCCAACAGCACCGGTCTGATGAACTTCAACACCAAGGTGCTCGTGCAGGGCTGCGGTCCGGTCGGTCTGGTGCAGATCTGCGTGCTGCGCGCCGCCGGTATCAACCACATCATCGCGGTCGACGGCAACGCGAAGCGCCTTGAGGTCGCCAAGCGCATGGGCGCCAAGACCTTCGTCAACTTCCACGATGCCAAAACGCTCGAAGATCGCGTCAAGCTGGTGCGCGACGTGACCGACGGCATGGGTGCGGACTTCGTGTTCCAGTGCACCGGCGCGCCGCCCGCAGCCTCCGATGCGTACAGCTACGTCCGCCGCGGCGGCGGCTTCTGCGAGATGGGCTTCTTCGTCAATAACGGCGAGTTCTCCATCAACCCGCACTTCGCCCTCTGCAACAAGGAGATCAACCTTGTCGGCTCTTGGGATTACAGTGCGCAGGATTATCCGACGGCCATCGCCTTCCTGCGGCAGGCGCGTGAGATGAACATCCCGATCAAGGAGCTGATCACGCACAGCTTCCCGCTCGATCAGATGAACAAGGCGATGGAGGTCAACGTCGCGCAAGAGGGTATCAAGATCTGCTACTTGGCCGAGTGATCCCCCAAACCTGACTTGTATCGGAGGGATACCTGATGGCTAAGGCACTGGGTCTGCTGGAGGTGTTCGGTTTCACCACCGCGGTCGTTATCGGCGATCTGATCGCCAAGACCGCGGACGTGACGATCGTGGCACTGGACAAGAACAAACCCGCAAACGGCGACGCTGCCGAGGTGCCGCTGCTGATGACGATCAAGTTCGAGGGCGATGTCGCCGCGGTCGAGCAGGCGCTCGATGCCGGCGTGGCCGAGGCGAAGCGCCGCGGTCTGCTCGTCACCTACGATCTGATCTCCCGCGAGGCGGAGGACACCGAGAAGATGGCGCGCATCAACGCGACGGGAAGGGACAAGCTGCGCTGACGGCGCTCCCTTCGCGAAAAAACCCGAGCAAACAGGCATTTGCCTGTTGTGATATCCCACATTTCGTAGTATAATGATCTTATCGAACAAAAGGAGAATGAACATCATGATGGAAGCATTGGGAATGGTCGAAACGCGCGGCCTCGTGGCTGCGATCGAAGCGGCGGATGCCATGGTCA
>JAJXDX010000271.1:0-2926 GCA_021640185.1 Oscillospiraceae bacterium
AGCTGCTGGAAGTCACGGTGGGCATGGCGGACACGATGATGGTCTCCCGCTGCGGCGAAGCGGCCATCTCCGGCGTCAGCCTGGTGGATATGATCAACAACCTCATCATCGTGCTGTTCGCGGCGCTGGCCACAGGCGGTGCGGTGGTGGTCAGCCAGTATCTGGGGGCCAGAGAGCAGAAGCATGCGGATGCCAGCGCCGGTCAGCTCATCCTGCGCCGCGGCGGTATCGTCCGGGCGCTCTTCTTCGGGATCGGGACGGGTGAGTTCGTCTTGGCTCACAGGTTCTTCCTCCTTATGAATACCACCAGCGCAACGATCAGGATCACGACCGGCAGGCCGACCGTGAACACGCCGATACCGACGGCCAGCTGCGTGCCGCCGGAGAACGACACCGTCTTGCTCTTCAGCGACTTGGTGGAGATGGAAACGGTGCCCTCGGATCCGGTCATGGTGTTGATCGTGTCAAGCAGCAGATCCTCGTTTTTGAAGGCGTTCGTTTTAATGACGGTAGAAAGCCCCATCATCGGCGAGCCGCACACCACGATCGTACCCTTGGCGGACTGCTGGGTGTTGTTGTTGTAGCTGTCGATCACGCAGGCGATCATGCTCGTCAGCGGATAATCGGCATCGTCCGCCTTGTAGATTTTTTCTTTGGCCCCTTCAGCCTGCGCATCGGCCAGCCTGATCAGCCGGGCGGAGGACGGATAGGACGTCAGCTTCACCCCGTAGGTGGACAGCGTGCCGTCGTCCTTCGGCCCTTCCAGCGTCGTCGTCAGGCGGCGCGCCTGCGGCGTGAGCAGCTTGCCGGTGGACGTGGAATTGGCCGTGAACTCGTTATCCGGCACATCGGCGAACGGATAGATCGAGGTGTTGCTGTACACACGGTTATAATCCGTTTCCAGCAGCAGCTCGTCGGTAACGGTGATCTGATATTCGACCTTCAAGAACTCGTACAGGTTCGGGCAGGAGGCCGTCGTGTTCGTGAACACGTACAGCCCGCGGTCGTAGCTGCCGTCGTTGAACACCCACTGCTGGACACGTTTGATCTCGTCGTCGGAGTAATCCTTCGACGGCGCGGCGATCAGCAGCAGCTCGGCGTTCTCGTCGAATTCGGCCGAGCCGGCGATGTTCAGCTCCTTGAAGGTGTAGCCGTTGAGCTCGTACAGGGACTTCAGGCCGGAGATCAGCTCGCTGTCCTCACCGTGTCCCGTCAGCACCTGCACGACGTGCTCCTTGCCGCCGGTCAGCACGTTGATGTTCGCACCCAGCACCTGCTCCACCTTGGAAGCACTGATGGTGGCCTGCGAATAGTAACTCGACTGCTCCGTTTCGTACAAAGAGCTGAGAGCCGACGTCTTGTGCATATCGCCGCACAAAAACAGGATACTGCCGCTCTGCACGTCATACTGCGAATAGGCCGCATACGCCGCCGGCTCGCGCTCCGGGTCGATGAACTTATAGGTCACCTTGCCGCCGGACAGGCTGTCGTACTGCCGCAGCGCGTTATAGAACTCACGCAGGACGGTGTCCAGCTCGTCGCTGCCGGTGTTCGGCGAGGTGAACGTGCTTTCCGGATAGAACACCACGATCTGCACGTCCTTGTCCACGGCCTTGGCGATCTGCTTGCTGCTGTCGGTCAGGGTGTACACCTTGTCGGCCGACAGGTCGATGGAGATCGGATGGCGCTCCGCCACGATGCCCACGATCACGTTGAACAGGATCACCGCCGCGATCACCACCACGGTGACGATCGTGGAGGTCGTGCCGTAGCGCAGACGGCGCAGGTTGCGCGTGCGCTGCACCTTTTTCTCTTTTTTGGCCTTTTCCTTTTTCGGCTTTTTCTCCCTTTCGGGCTTTTCGTCGGCCTCGGCCGTTTCCGCCGCGTCGGCGGCTTCGGTCGTTTCTGCCGTTTCCGCTGCCTCGGCCGTTTCCGCCGCCTCGGCGGTCTGCGCCTCGTTCTCCGGCAGATCGTCGGTCGAGGTCACGATCTTCTCGTTGTCGTTGTTCATGCTGCTCCCCTCCTTATCAGTTCCATCTCTTGCTGTCCAGCACGCGCACCGTCAGGAAGATGAACAGCGCCTGCAGCGACAGGAAAAACAGGATATCGTCATACTGGATCAGGCCGGAGGTCAAATTGCCGTAGCGGCTGCTGATCGACAAAAACGCGGTCACCTTCGTGATCCATGTGACCGATGAGAAGATGGACGACAGCACGTCCACGCTCATCATCAGCAGCGACACGGCCAGCGTGCCCAGCGCGGCGATGATCTGGCTTTCGGTCAAGGAGGAGATGAACACGCCGATCGACAGGATCAGCCCGCCCAGCAGCAGCAGCCCGATGTAGTTGCCGAACAGCACCAGCCAATCCGGCGTGACCTGAAAAGCGATGATCACCGCATAGACCAGCGTGATGGAGATCGCGATCAAAAACAGCAGCAGCGCCGCGAAGAACTTGCCCAGCACGATGCCGGTCAGCCCCGTCGGAGCGGTCAGCAGCGCCTGATCGGTGCGCTGGCGCTTTTCCTCGCTGAACAGGCGCATGGTCAAAAACGGCAGCGCCAGCAGCGACACGGTGAACAGCACGCCGAACACGCCGGACAGATCCGACTGCCCGCTGTACATATTATAGGCATAGAAATAGAAGCCGGAGAACGCGAACAGCGCCGCCAGCACGACGTAGCCGATCGGGTTGGTGAAGAAGGAGCGGAACTCCCGTCTGAATACTGCGCCCATTATTTGACCCCTCCGTTCTGATGCAGGGTAAGATTGATGAAGATATCCTCCAGCGACATCGCCATCGACCTCGAGGACAGCAGCGGCCAGTCACGCTGCGCCAGCCGCGTGAACAGGTCGCGCCGGATATCGGTGCCGGGGCGCACCTCCACGGCGAACTCCTCCACACCGCTCTCGCGGCTGCCCAGCGC
>JAJXDX010000271.1:2936-3487 GCA_021640185.1 Oscillospiraceae bacterium
GTCCTTCGAGAAGTGGTCGGACAGGTTCGCGGCCGTGTCGTCCGCCACGATCTTGCCCTCGCTGATGATCACGATCCGGTCGCACACCGCCTCGATCTCCGGCAGGATGTGCGAGGACAGGATCACGGTATGATGCTTGCCCAGCGTGCGGATCAGGGAACGGATCTCGATGATCTGGTTGGGGTCGAGGCCGACCGTCGGCTCGTCCAGGATCAGCACCGGCGGATTGCCGATCAGCGCCTGCGCCATGCCCACGCGCTGTTTATAGCCCTTGGACAGGTTTTTGATCAGGCGGTTGTACACGTCCTCGATCTTCATCACACGGCAGATCTCCGTGATGTGCTTGACGCGCGGCAGCGCGCACTTTTTCAAATCGTACATGAAGTCAAGGTATTCCCGCACGGTCATGTCGGGATACAATGGCGGGATCTCGGGCAGATAGCCGATGTTCGCCTTGGCCTCGTTCGGTTCGTCGAGGATGTCGTGCCCGTTGATGGTGACCGTGCCCGAGGTGGCCGAAAGATAGCCCGTGAGGATGTTCATCGTCGTGG
>JAJXDX010000272.1:0-2114 GCA_021640185.1 Oscillospiraceae bacterium
TGTTCCGCCCCACGCGGCGCGACGTGCTGACCATCGTGCGCTGCGGGCTGCCGACGCTTTGCCGGCAGGGGCTGTCCAGCGTCGCCACGATCTGCCTGAATTTCACCGCCGGGCTGTACGGCGGCGATCCGGCCGTCGCGGCCATGACCGTGGTCACGAAGGTGACGGGGCTGGCATTCTCCGCCGTGCTCGGGTTCGGGCAGGGGTTTCAGCCGGTGTGCGGGTTCAACTACGGCGCGGGGCTTTACAGCCGCGTGCGCCGCGCATATCTGTTCTGCGTGTTCTCCGGTTCGGCCTTTCTGTTGGTCGCGTCGGCCGCCGGATGGATCTTCGCGCCGCAGCTGGTGCGGCTGTTCTCGTCCGATGAGGAAGTGATCCGCATCGGCGTGCTCTCGCTGCGGCTGCAGCTGATCGGTTTTCCGATGACCGCCATGATCACCATGAGCAATATGCTGCTGCAGAACATCGGCGCCGTGGGGCGGGCAAGCTTTTTGGCTACCGCGCGGCAGGGGACGTTCTTCGTCCCGTTGGTGCTGCTGCTGCCGCTGGCGCTGCCCGCCGTGTCGCCGTCGATCCCGGCGCTGCTCGGCGTGCAGATCGCGCAGCCGCTGGCGGACCTGCTGACGGGCGGTGTGGCTATCCCGTTGGTCGGCGGCGTGTTGCGCCGTTTTCCGGCCGACAGCGAACCAAAATAAAAAGCAAAAAGCCGCGAACTTCCCTCTTGACGGAGGCGTTCGATCGTGCTATACTGTGCCTTGCTTAATCGGAGGGCGAGTCGTTCAAAGAAATGACAGTCGGACAAGAGATAGACGGAGATGTCTATTTCTTGTCCGGCTTTTTTTTCGTGCAAAAAAAGGAAAAGATGGCGGGATCGTTTATGTTGCTGTGATCTTTTGCCAAAACTTTGGTTAAATGGCCACTTTACAGCCGCCGGGGTCTGCGGTATCCTATAGTTATCGGGGCGTATGGCCATATCGACGACGGGACGGGGAGGCTGCGATGGACCGGCTGCCGTGTTTGCTGCTGTTGATTTTTCCCGCAGTTTTTACCGAGGTCTATTTGGTCACTGCCGTTCTTTGCTTTTACGCGATCGGCAAAAGCAAAACGAAAAGGCGTAAGGAACGGGGCGAGATCCCGCGGCGGGAAAATCTGTTTTTGCTCGGCTATGCCAGGCGATGCAAAACCGGCGAGCGAGCGGCAAAACGGTTTTGCTATGTTCATCTGATCTATTGGGGTTTTCTTTTGGCTGGTTTGGTCTTGGCCGTATTTTCGCGGATCTTTCCGGCTGTTTTGCCGTGGTTTTTCGGTGCGGTCGTGTGCAAGCTGGCGCTGCTGGATGCGCCGATCTGCATCTATGGTTTTGTGATGACGAAGCACGGCAAGCATGGCGGCTGCGTGTGGAGATGGGAAGAAAAATGAGAAAAGGCGGCGATGGGCGTGACCTATCTGATCAGCCGGGCGGTGCTGTGCATGCTTGCGGCCGTGCTCCTTTTGCTGCCGAAAAAGAATAGCGGGATACGTCTGCGCAGACGGCTGGCGGCGCCGGGAGCGGTGGTCGCTATCCTTACCGTTTTCTCCCTGTTCCCGCCGGAGGTGGCTTTTCTCTCGTTTTCTTCTCCGCCGGAGGCATTCGCCTACAACAACATCGGGCGGGTCGAGCTGACGGTCACGGGCGAGGAGAGCGCGCTGGTCGCCGCGCACAGCGGCGACCACGATACGATCTGCATCGTCGCAAAAACCGGGGAGCGGTGGAAGGCCGGTATCGGGCTGGATACGAAGACCGTGTCGCATAAAGTAGCGGACGGTGTCGTGATCACGGTATACCGTTACCGTTCGACGAACGAATACTATGTATCCTTATCGAACACCAATGGCGGTGCACTGGATATCGCCGATACCGGGGGTGCCGATCTGCAGCATACGGAGAGGGACAACGCCGTGCTGCAAGAGCGATTTTATACCTACTACTTTTATGCGCGGGATCTGACGGCTGACCGGACCGTATCGATCGACGGCAAGACCGTCCGCTTATGGGACGATCCGGAATGACGGACGCGGATGCGGGCAGCGATGTTCTGCGAGGGGGACGAACGGTGGAAAACGACCGACATATG
>JAJXDX010000272.1:2124-3465 GCA_021640185.1 Oscillospiraceae bacterium
AATTTTTCCTTCAGGACACGTTTGAACTGATGGATAATCTGCTGGAGGACGACGAACACGATCCGCAGTTTTCTGCGATCACGGTGATCAAACGGTTTTGGGCATATATCCAATGTGAAAAACAGATCGATGAGGCGTTCCCTTACCGCAGCGTTGCCGAGCTTTTGCGCGGCAGATCCTGCCGGACGGAAAAAGAGATCGCCCTGTTGTTCCGAAAAGCCAGAGCCGAATACCCGCACTATCACGGCGGGATCGATGATGCGGCGTTGATGGCGGATGGGGTGGAAACATGATCGACCGATACGATCTGTACGATATGTCGTTCGCGCTGGCCATGATCCGCTGCGATATGCGCAGCGAAACGAATATCCCTGTCCTTGCCCGGATGATCGGCGTTTTGAAAGCGAAAGAGGCCGTGGGAGATAACCAGATCCGGAGGGTGCTCTCGTCCATCGCGGGGCTTGACCGCGAACGCTGGTTTTTCGTTTACCATAACAATGTCTATGTCAATTGCCGGATACTGAAAAGAAAAAGCGTTTACGATCTGCTCATCAAATCGTTTCGGGAACTGGAACGTGCGCTGCGTGACGGGGAATACGACCGGGCCGACACCCTGGCCGATGCGCTCCACTGCCTGCCCGAGATGATCGCAGATAACGACTTCCGGATACCCAAAACGTTTTGGAAGGTCCACATCAAGAGCTATCGCGACAAGTGGGACGGCGATTTTTTGCGGGCGGAGCAAAAGGCGGAGATGCGGCAGAGAAGACGAGGAAAGAGAGGAAGTGGCTGACATGGAAAAACCGCTGATCATCCGGCCGATGCGCTTGGGCGTCGTAGCGTCTGTTATATGCGTGATACTCGGGTCGATTTGCATGGCGTTCTCTATTTTCGTTTTTCCAGACATGGGGTGGTTCGCCTCCCTGATCTTTGCCTTGATCGCCCTGTTCATGATGGCGCTTGCCGTATGGGGCTATCTTAACGCTTTGACGACCTTCGCCCTTTTTGGCGATGGGATATTCGTTTTTGAAAACGGGCATAAAATCGCGTACGAACCGTGGTCGAAATACACGCAGGCTTTTCTTGTGCGCGTACCCAAAGGGCCTAAATTTATCATATTGGCGACCGAGAAAGCAAATGGCGAAGTTTTTCGGCAGAACCTTTATTGGAGGGGAAAGGTGCCGCGGAGCGAATATATCGCGATCGGGTCGAATAACCTTCCTGCCGAGCAGAAGGCTTTGCTGGAGAAAATGGTCAACGAGAAGGTAGGGCCGATCGTCAGATCCACTTGGGTGTACTAGGAGGGTGATCTTGCCGGAAAGAACGGCGGCGTATTCGGAG
>JAJXDX010000273.1:0-772 GCA_021640185.1 Oscillospiraceae bacterium
CCTTCACGGTGGACGACGTGCATCCGCACGACGTCAGCCAGATCTTGGCCGACGACGGCATCGCCGTGCGTGCCGGGCACCACTGCGCACAGCCGCTGCACGCCCATCTGGGGCTGCGGTCGACGGTGCGGGCCAGCTTTGCGTATTACAACACATCGGCGGACGCGGAGCGTTTCCTCGCGTCGCTGTCCACGGTAAGGGAGCGGATGGGCTATGGACGATAAACGGTTCTATAACGAGATCTTGCTGGAGCACGACCGCTATCCGGCGTTCCGGCATCCGCTGCCGGACGCCGACATCGTGCTCGACGGGGTCAACCCCAGCTGCGGCGACGAGATCCGGCTGCTGCTCAAAACAGACGGTGATACCATCGTCGACGGCGCGTTCGTCGGCGAAGGGTGCGCCGTGTCGCAGGCGTCGTGCGATATCATGCTGGGGCAGATCGTGGGGCAGACGAAGGAGCGGGCGCTGGCGCTGGCCGAAAGCTTCATGCGCATGATCCGCGGCGAGGCGTCCGAGGAGGAGATCGATGCCTTGGAGGAGGCCGCCGCGCTGCGCGACATCGCGCATATGCCCGCACGGGCGAAGTGCGCGCTGCTTGGCTGGCGCACGCTGCGCCGTGCGTTGGGCAAAGACGACTAAAACCACGAACACCTCCGGTCGGATGACCGGAGGTGTTCGTGGTGAAGAGGAGAAAATATGAAAAAAAGAAGAAAGCAAGTTATCAGATGTGCCGCCCGATAGCGGCCTTTCGTTTGGGACTGTCTATACT
>JAJXDX010000273.1:782-3460 GCA_021640185.1 Oscillospiraceae bacterium
GTCTATACTATACCGCGCCTTTGTGGAAACGATATAACGAAATTGGAACGAAAATATGAACGATCTGTGTCATTTTTGCCGAACGAAAATGCCCGCCGCTGCGGTCGGATTTGCGGCAGGAGATACCGGTCGGCCCCGTGTTGATCAAAAGCACTTAGCTTTCGGCTAAGTGCTTTTCGTGTTTTTCGGTGACGGCAGGCAGCCGGAAGCGCTCGGCTGCCCGCGCCGGGATCACGGATGATATTCCCGCTGATACATTTGCCGATAGGCGCCCGGCGGCATACCGAAGTAGGACTTGAATGCCCGGTTGAAGTAATATTCGTTGTTGTAGCCCTACTTTTCGCTGATGACCTTGAAGCTGATGTTGTTCGACTGCACCTCCGCCTTCAGTGCCTGCATCCGTACGTGGGTGATGAATCTTGATGGCAGGATCGAATCGTGTTCCAAAAAAATACGGGTGAGCTGCCGGGTGCTGAGGCGGCAGTATTCGGCCACATCGGCGACTTTGATGCCCTGCATATAGTTGTCCATGATGTACTTTTTGGCCAGCACGAGGCGATCGTCGTTCTCTTCGGTGTCGGGCAGAGGAGGAGCCTCTCTGTACCCGCCGATGCGCAGCAGCAGCAGGATCGTTTCGAATATGCGGTTGGCCAGCAGTGTGGAGGAATAAAAGCGCGGCCGCTGCGACTCCGCATAGATGAACCGGATGTTCTGCTCGATGATCTCGCCCATTTCCCCCACGAAGAAGCGGTATTCCGGCATATACTCCGTCTGGAACGTGATGGTGACCTTTTGGGTATCGCAGTCGGTCTCCACGGCGTGGTGCTTGGTGTGCGGCGGGATGATGAGGAACATTCCCTCGCGCAGCGGCACGTCGACGCCTTCGATCTGGTAGGTCTGCCGGCTGCGGGTCACCATATGGATCTCGTACTCCGTGTGATGGTGTATCGGCGGAGCGGTCCGCGGCTCGACCTTTCTGTTTTTTCTCCGGTAACGGATCGACTTGAAATGGCAGTTGGTGATGTCCAAAATGGAACTGCGGTCTTCTTTCGGCTGTTTATACAGGATCTTCATGGAAACATCGAGCATCGTGACCACTCCTTCGCGCATGAGCGCAGATCTCGTTGCTCATTTTACCACACTTCGCTTCGCTTGTCAAAATGATATGTCTGAAAAGTATAAGATATCGTCTTATTGTCACATTGTCAAACGGGCAAGGGGATGGTATGCTTTGAACAAAGGCGGGACGGTCCGGACGGCATGGAGAACGCCGTCCGCCGTGTCATAAAAAGGAAGGGGGCATTCGCCCGTGAAACGGCCGAAGATCTTGGTGGTGGGCAGTGCCGTGATGGACCTGATCGTCAGTGCCGGGCGCTTGCCGGCCAGCGGCGAAACGGTCATCGGCCACGGCTTTCGCACGGCCGCCGGCGGCAAAGGTGCCAACCAAGCGGTGCAGGCGGCCCGCTTGGGGGCCGAGGTCACCATGGTCGGTAAAGTCGGGGCAGATGCTTTCGGGCAGGAGCTGATCGCTTCGCTGCGGTCTGCCGGGGTGGACACCGGTCATATCGGCATAGCGGCGGATGTGCCGTCCGCCGTCGGCAACGTCCAGCTGGAACGTACGGCGGCGGGGACGGCGAACCGCATCGTGGTGGTGCCGGGGGCGAACCATGCCATCGTCCCGGAGGATGTGGCTTTTTTGCAAGAGGATATCGCCGCCTACGATATGGTGATCTTGCAGCTGGAGATCCCGATGGGCATCAATGAGCTCGTCGTTGGCTACGCCTGCGATAAAGGCGTGCCGGTGATGCTCAATGCGGCCCCTTATGCGGCCATCGCGCCGCAGGTGCTCAAAAAGCTTGCCTACATCTCGCCCAACGAACACGAGGCCGGCGAGATGGTCGGCTTTCCCGTCGACGAAGACGATGCCGTCCGCCGGGCCGTGCAGACGCTGCTGGGGCAGGGGATCGCCAATGTCATCATCACGCTTGGCGGACGCGGTGCCGCTTTCGGTAACGCGCAGGAGTTTTTCCTTTGCCCGTGTGTGCCGGGGGTGACGCCGAAGGATCCCACCGCTGCCGGAGACAGCTTCGTCGGGGCGTTTTGCGTAGGCGTGTGCGGCGACCTTTCCGATCGGCGCGCCGTGGAACTGGCGCAGTATGCTGCGGCGCTGACGGTCTCCCGCATGGGAGCACAGCCCAGCTTGCCCACGCTGCCGGAGGTACGGGAGTTTATGCACAGATGCGGCGAAGATGTCGACGACCTTCTCTGGTCGCTGTAGGAGGATAGGGAACAGTGGATATTTTGGAACAGTACGCGGCCGTTTGCCGGGAGGAGATGACGGCTTGCCTGCAGGATCTGCACCGGGAGGAGCAGCTCGCGGCGGCAAAACTGATCTGGGCATCGCAGGAAAACGGCGGAAGGCTGCATATCACCGGGATCGGGAAACCGGCCCATGTCGCTTCGTACATCGCTTCGTTGATCTCCTCGACCGGCACACCGACGTATTTTCTCCACGGCACCGAGGCAGTGCACGGTTCCTGCGGCCAGCTTTGCCCCGGCGATGTGGTCATCTGCATCTCGAACAGCGGTGAGACCGCCGAGCTGAAAGCCACCGCCACGGCGGTGCGGGCTAACGGCTGCTCGGTGATCGCCGTTACCGGCGACCCCGACTCCTGGCT
>JAJXDX010000274.1 GCA_021640185.1 Oscillospiraceae bacterium
CGGCCGAGTGCCGCTTGCTCGAGCGCTCGCAGCCGATGATGGCGGCCAGCGCCAAAGTCAGGATCTTTTTCTTCGTCATGATACGATCTGTCCTTTCGATAATGATGATACGGTTTTACGGAAAATCGGGGTCGCGCGTTAGATCTTTCCCCATGCGGTCAGGGCATCGTCGAAGCCTTCCTTCTGCACGGCATACGCCGTGAAGGTCATGGTCGGGCCGCCGTTTTTCACGGCCTGCAGCATCGCCTTGGTCACGGTATCCATTACCGTCACTGCATCCCCCTTCAGCACCGCGAAAGAGGTGTCGGCCGTCACTGCGCCGACTTCGCGCCAGAACACGCCGTCCACACCGTCAAGCGCCGTCCAGCCGTCCGCCATCTCGTACGTCAGGAAATCGGCGAAATTCGCCGACTTCTGGACCTTCACGAACAGCCAGCACGCCTCGGAACCGGCCTTGACCGTGACCTTCGGATCCTTAGTGATGGTCCTGCCGGGGATCATCTTCAGATCAAGATGGTCGCTCTCGGTCAGATCGATGTCGATATCCCCCACCGTGAAGGTGTTCGTCACCGGATCGGTCTTGTCAGTCAGCCAAGCAAGCGTGCCGCCCACGGCGCAGCAAAGCACCAAAACGAGGGCAACGACGGAAAGCCAACCTTTCTTTTTCATTCTCGCTCCTCCTTTCCTCCGGATTTGGTCGCCAGATATAAACAAGGCAGGTCGCCTTATTTATCGGAAATTGCCCGCCGTCCACGCGGCAGCGGCATCGGCAAAGCCGTCTGCTTGGATGGCATAGGCCGTCACCGTGATCTTGGCGTTGGCATAGGCGTCCACGTCCGCCTCGCCCTTCAGCGTAAAGCTGCCAAACACAGGATAGTCGACCGCGGTCGTCCCGGTATTGGCCTGCACCTGTTTCCAGTAGACGCCGTCAACATCGGCAAGCTTCGTCCAGCCGTTTGCCAAGATCTGCGCCTCGATCGTCGTATCCGCCTCGATCTGCGCGATCCCATCATCCACCCGGACGAACAGATAGCTTGCCTCACTGCCCGCCGCAAAATGGACGGTGGGGTCCTTTTTGTATTCGTGGCCGGGGATCAGCTTATAGCTGTTGCCTTTCACGCGGCTCGCTCCGTCGACGGCGGTGCCGTACTCGTCCACCTTCGCCTCGTCCAGCGCGATCGCGACCTTGCCCACCGTAAAGGTGTTTTTCACGCTGTCGCTATCCTTTAAGAAAGCGACGGTCGTGAACACCGACACGGCAGCGATCAGCACCGCGCAGAACAGCAGAGCCAAGGTCTTCGTTCCCGTTTTTTTCTGCATGATATTACCTCCGGATAATATTTAGGTGCCTTGCGGCTTTCCCCCGTCATCTTCGGCGGAGCCCTCCGCCGATCGCCCGTCCTTTGCCTTTTTGTCCTCCGGCAAAAAGACGAGCACCGCCAAAACGGCCGCGAAGCCGATCGCCAGATACAGCCCCGGCGGCTTTTGGACGAAATGCGCGAAATACCCCAGATACGGGATCGCGAACAGCGGCTTGCCGATGATGTTCTTCTCGTGCACGGGCGTGCCGTCCGGCGTATCGTTGGCATCGCCCTGCGTGCGAAAGCGCAGAACGCCCTCCTCCTCGTCGGGGATGATCTCGATGATCCGGTGGGTCGCGACGGTATCCTCGTCCAGCATGAAGGTGATCGCGTCGCCGACCGCAAGGGTATCCGCCGCCGCGCGCCAGACATACAGCAGCGACCCGGTCGGATACGCCGGCTCCATCGATCCGGAAACGACCGCGTACGGCCGTATCCCCACCAACCGAACACCGACCAGCGCGACCGCCAAGATCACGGCCAGCACGACGAACACCGTGCCGATGATGTTCATGATCTTTTTGATGGCTGCTCACTTCCCCCCGTTTTCTTCTCCCGGCAGCTTCCCCCTGCCCGGATCTCGCATATCCGCCGCCTTTTGCGGAAGGCTAAGCCCGGATGTTTCCGCCGGATCGGCGGTTTCGCGGAGTTGGTCACTCTGCTAAAAAACGGCCGATAACCGGCCGAGGACCTGATAAAACAGCGCTTATCCGCGCCATGCTCCCCGGCTTGACACACAAGCTCGACTGCGGATCTTTTCAAAAACCGACGGCCGTCAGCTTGTCCATGTTGACGCGTTTGAGCTCCAGCGAAGAATGGACATACCGCTCCAGCGTGATGGACGTGTTGGCGTGGCCCAAGATCTCGGACAGCGATTTAATCTCAAAGCCGACCTCGACGGCGCGGGTGGCGAACGTGTGCCGCAGCGTGTGGGCGTGCACGCCTTCCAGACCGCAGGCCTTGGTGTATTTCCCGATGCGGTATTGCAGGGCGCGCGGCTCCATATATTTTTCGGTGCCGGTCAGCACGAAGGCCTCCTCATCCTCCCGCATGAAGCGGCGGCAAAGCTCCGCAGTATAGTCGGTCATCGGGATCACGCGCAGCGAGGTATCGCTTTTCGGCGCGCCGATCACGATCTTCGTGCGGCTGTCGCCGGTCATCGCCGTATCGCGCAGCCGCTGCATGGTGGCCGTGATGCGGACGGTCCTCTCCCGCACATCGATGTTCCCCCAACGCAGCGCACACAGCTCGCCGA
This sequence comes from Oscillospiraceae bacterium, assembly GCA_021640185.1. Lineage (GTDB taxonomy): Bacteria > Bacillota > Clostridia > Oscillospirales > Acutalibacteraceae > UBA5905. Next base: position 2,617 of record JAJXDX010000274.1, read on the forward strand.
TCCGCATCCCGCAAAGCATCATCAGCAGCACGCCGAATTTGCAGTTGTCGGTATCGGCCAGCAGATACGTGACGAGCCTTTCCTGCTCCTCACGGGTGAGCACGCGCATCTCCTTGCGGCTCTCCCGCGGATGTGCGACCTCGATCACCGGGAACATCCCCGGAAACTGTACGGCCGTGTGGTCGAGCACACCGCGCAGCACCGCCAAGATGTCGTGCACGGTCTTGATGGCCAATCCGTCCTCCAGCAGCAGCGCCTGCGTCAGATCATCCACCACGCCGGTCGTCATCCCGAGCGGGTAGCAGCTGCCCAGCCGGGGCTTGATATACTTTTCCAAAATGGTGTCATACTTGACGTAGGTCGATTCCCTGATCCTGTTTTTGCGCTGCCGCAGCCATTCGTCACAATAAAAGGCGAAGCGATGACGGCTGCCGGTCTGCGGCATCGGCCCGCCCGTCAGCATCGCCGCCTTGCATTTCGTCACCTTTTCCTTCGCCTCCTTGTAGGTCTTGCCGTAGCAGAAGCCGTACTTGGCCTTGCCGGACGGCTCGTGCCCCTTGATATACCGTGCCTCCCACCGTCCGTCCTTCCTCTTGAAGATGTTCTCACCTTTGCGCATGATACTGCCTCCGTTTCGTTGATCGCCCAAGATGGGCAACTCTATTGTAACGCACCGGATAAAGCGGGCCATCCGCCCCGCCGCTGACGATCAAAATGACTGCGAATAGCCGAAAAAAGCGGCTCTATCGGCCCTTCGGTCGTCAAAAAGCGAAAAATATTTTAGATTTTCTTTGAAAACAAATATTTTCTATTGCATTTTCCTTTGTGATGTGCTATACTG
>JAJXDX010000275.1:0-1848 GCA_021640185.1 Oscillospiraceae bacterium
CCATCGTCGTCATCCGCTCGTCCCACAGCGCGACCTCCAGCCCCGTGCGCTCGCTGAGCGCATCAGCGAACGCCTCGGCGCGCCGCGCGCTCTCGCCGCACGTGCCGTCCATGTTCTTCGGATGACCCACCACGATCATCCCCGCGCCGTGCTGCTGCGCCTGCTGCGCCACACGCTCCAGCAGCCGCGCGCTGTCGCGCTCGGCGACCGTCCCGATCGGTGCGGCCAGCCGTTCCCCTTCGTCGCTGATCGCCAGCCCCGTGCGGGCAAGCCCCAGATCCACCGCCATGATCCGCATCGCGGCCCCTCCTTTTGTCCTTAGATATGCCTGTCATACCGGCCTAGTCTACCATATCCGGCGAAAAATTGCAATCCGCATCCGAAAAATGCAATTTTTCGCATTTCATTCAGCACTTTCCCGACGGAATTTCAGCGAACTTCAAGTTTATTCGAAAAAAATGAAATTTACGCAAATTTAACTTGCATTTCCTGAATGCTTATGCTATAATAGCGGCATATTCGGGCGGGGCGGTCCATTCGGGGCCGCCGACCGACCCGCAGCAACAGGAAAGGATGTTGACCTATGGCATATGTCGATCGAGTGCTCGACGAGCTGAAAGCACATTACGGCGAACAAAAGGAGTTCCTGCAGGCGGCGACGGAGGTGCTGGGATCCCTGCGCCCCGTGATCGAAGCCGAACCGGCGTACGAAAAGGCAGGCCTGCTCGAGCGGCTGGTCGAGCCGGAGCGTGCGATCCTGTTCCGTGTGCCGTGGGTGGATGACGAGGGCAAAACGCACGTCAACCGCGGCTACCGCGTGCAGTTCAACTCCGCCATCGGTCCGTACAAGGGCGGTCTGCGGCTGCACCCGTCGGTCGACCTCGGCATCATCAAATTCCTCGGGTTCGAGCAGATCTTCAAAAACTCGCTGACCGGTCTGCCGATCGGCGGCGGCAAGGGCGGCTCGGATTTCGATCCCAAGGGTAAGTCCGACCGCGAGATCATGGCCTTCTGCCAGAGCTTCATGACGGAGCTTTACCGCCACATCGGCGCGGACACCGACGTGCCTGCGGGCGATATCGGCGTCGGCGGACGCGAGATCGGTTATCTGTTCGGCCAGTACAAGCGCCTGTCCGACCGTTATGAGGGCGTGCTGACCGGCAAGGGCCTGTCCTACGGCGGCTCGCTGGCCCGGACGGAAGCGACCGGCTACGGTCTGGTCTATTTCACCGCCGAGATGCTCAAGGTGCGCGGCGAGAGCTTTGCGGGCAAGACCGTCGCGGTCAGCGGTGCAGGCAACGTGGCGATCTATGCGGTCGAAAAAGCGCAGCAGCTGGGCGCGAAGGTCGTGACCGTCAGCGATTCCACCGGCTGGGTGTACGATCCGGACGGCATCGACGTGGCGGCGCTCAAGCAGATCAAAGAGGTCAAGCGCGCACGCCTGACCGAGTACAAGGCCTATCGTCCGAACAGCGAATATCACGAGGGCCGCGGGGTGTGGGGCATCAAGTGCGACATCGCGCTGCCCTGCGCCACGCAGAACGAGCTGCATCTGGGCGATGCGAAGCTGCTGGTCGAAAACGGCGTGAAGTACGTGGCCGAAGGCGCGAATATGCCGACGACACTGGAGGCCACGGCCTACCTGCAGGAGCACGGCGTGGTGTTCGCCCCCGGCAAGGCGGCCAACGCGGGCGGCGTGGCCACCTCGGCGCTGGAGATGAGCCAGAACTCCATGCGGCTGAGTTGGACGTTCGAAGAGGTCGACGCCAAGCTGCACGACATCATGGTCGGCATCCACAAAAACGCGTACGAGGCCGCCAAAAAGTACGGTCACGAGGGCGATTATGT
>JAJXDX010000275.1:1858-3453 GCA_021640185.1 Oscillospiraceae bacterium
TCGCCGACGCGATGATGGCGCAGGGCATCGTCTGATGATATGATGCGAAACCGCCGTTTCCCTCCGGAAGCGGCGGTTTTTCTTGCAAAAAAACCGAAAATGTGGTATGATCGGGATGACAGGGAGGGGATGCCATGCAGGACGAAGCACGAAGCACGGTCATGGACAAGCTGGAGCAGATCGGCGAAGAGGAACGCTCGCAGCTGTACGAAGGTGCGCGGGAGTTCATCGTCATGCGCAATCTGTACGAGGCGGCGGTGCGGGAGCTGACGCTGAAGTTCGAGGTGCTCGACAGCGAGTTCGGCGTCCTGTACGCCCGCGGCCCGATCCACCACATCGAAAGCCGCGTCAAATCCCCGCAAAGCATCGTGGCCAAACTGAAAAAGAAGAACCTGCCGCTGTCGATCGCCTCGGCACGGGAAAACGTCAACGATATCGCGGGCGTGCGCGTGGTGTGCCATTATATCGACGACGTGTACCGCGTGGCGGAAATGATCGAGCGCCAGAAGGATATCGAGATCGTGCGGCGGCAGGATTATATCCAAAAGCCCAATTTCAACGGCTACCGTTCCCTGCATCTCGATATCCGCGTGCCGGTGTATCTGTCCGACCGCACGGAATACGTCTTGGCCGAGGTGCAGATCCGCACCGTGGCGATGGATTTCTGGGCCAGTCTGGAACACGACGTCCGCTACAAGGCGGACAAGTCCCTTCTGCCCGACGGGATCAACGAGGAGATGCTCGCCTGCGCCGACCGCATCAACGAGATCGACCGGCAAATGCAGGATATGTACAAGCGCATCCTCGCCGCCGGCGGGTAAGACCCGCACCGACGTCGATCAAGGGCGGCACGAGCCTTAAGCACGCCGGACGCGCCTTGGCAGGAGCAGAACGTCAGGGCATCCCACCGCGGGTAAGACCCGCACCGACGTCGATCTGGGGCGCTGCAAAACGTTAGTACGCCGGACGCGGCGGGCAAGGCCCGCACCGACGTCGATCAAGGGCGGCACAGATCTTGAGTACGCCGGACGCGGCGGGCAAGCACAAAACGTCAGGGCATCCTGCCACACGCCACTGCACTTTCCCGGCGAAAAGCCGACGCAGCGATACGGCCCACGGCTCGCGCAGCGCCCCACCGCAAACCGCCGCGCTGACCCGGCGAAAAGCCGACGCAGCGATACGGCCCACGGCTCGCGCAGCGCCCCACCGCAAACCGCCGCGCTGACCCGGCGAAAACACTTGACAGGCGGGGCAGGGCGTGGTATAATGATAAAAACGATATCAGTTTCGTATAGATAGGAGATCATCACGATGAAGCGGATCAAAACGATCGAAACCAGAGATATGGTCAAGAGCACGAAAGACGGCGGCTGCGGCGAATGCCAGACCTCCTGCCAGTCGGCGTGCAAGACGTCCTGCGGCGTGGCGAACCAGCCCTGCGAGAAGTGCCGCAAGTAATTGCCAAACACAGAAATGCCGCCTGAATTCGGGCGGCATTTTCGTTTGTCCGTGCCCCCGCACGGCGCATCACCGCTTATCACACAGAAAAGGAAGATCCGAATGGTCCATCAATACAAGCTGCACGGCTATAACAT
>JAJXDX010000276.1 GCA_021640185.1 Oscillospiraceae bacterium
ATAAAGCCCCCGGTCGATGACCGGGGGCTTTACCGTACGTTACGTTCGTATCCTTATTTCTGTGTGAACACCCGGCCCGTGGCGCGCATGGCGTCACGGTCGTCGGCGCGCCCGGTGGTGACATACTCGGTCAGGACGCCCTGCCCGGTCCACTCATGCGCCAAAAAGCGGCGCTCACGCGCGGCGGTGTGGCCTTCAAAGGCCGCCAGCGCGCCCTTGCCGTCCATCAGCGCGGACAGTGCACCGGCCACATCCTCGTAGGAGATCGCCGCGTCGCTCGTTTTCAGTTCCCCGCTCTCACCGATGCCCTTGATCATCAGCATCGGGTGGGCGCGCTTGAGCACGTCCGGCTTCTCGTCATTGCCGACCGAATAGTCGTAGCCGTGATCGGACATGATCGCGATCGCGGAATTTTCGTACACGCCCGCGGCCTTCAGCGCCTTCAGGTACGCCTTGGTCGTGGTCAGGCACGCCTGCGTGTTCGTCCGGTACGTCGCACCGGCCGTGATGACCTCCACATCCTTGTTATACTGATACGGCACGTGCGCGCCCTCCAACTGGATAAAGCGCAGGCACTTGTCGCCGGTCGTCTGCACCGTGCCGTCCTTCTGCACGGCGTGATAGAAGTCGGCCAAGCTCCAGTCGAAGAACTCGGCCGTGCGCCCGTCCGCCGTCGTGGACGATTTCACCTTCTGCGAATAGCGCACCGCCGTGTAGCCGTGGCTTTTCAGATCCCACGGGGCATATTTGATGCAGGTCATGCGCAGCAGCGTGATGCACCCGCCCTTCAGCGAGGAAAACCGGTTCTTCACGCGGATCTGGTTCTCGTACAGACCCTCATGATAGGCGGCGGGCAGCTGCAGCGCCTCGTCGTCATACAGCCCGATGCGATAGCCCTGCTCCCGCGCCTTTTTGACGAAGGGCGAGTTCTTCACCGACTGCGAGGTGAACGACCGCTCGCTCTCCTCATTCTCGAACCATTTGCCGGAAAAGATCTGCGGCAGCGACAGCTCCGTGTACGGATAGCCGCTCATCGCGTCGGTGAACTGCGTGAAGCCGGTCATCTCCGCCCGCAGCTCCGGATCGTTCGCCAGCTCCTGCGCAAAGATCGTTTCGTCCGTCGCATCCAGCATCAGCACGATCAGGTTGCAGTCGGTGGAATAGGTGAACTCCCCCGCCGTGGTCGGCTTGAGGAAGCCGCTCTTGTCCGCCAGCGGGTTATTTTTGTATCTTGACCCCATCGTCACGAACAGCGTCCCCAGCGTGACCGCCAGCACCAGCGTCAGCGCGCCGGACGCATACATCACGGTCTTGACGAACCGCTTGCCCCGCAGAAAGACCGAAAGCACCGCCGCAACGATCACCGCACCGCCGAACACGGCCAGCGATTTGATCCGCTCCGGCGAGGCGGCGCGCCAGTCCACCACCGTGCCGTCCAGCGGCGGCAGGCCGCTGACGAGCAGGTTGCCTTGGATATACAGCCCGATCAGCAGCGCGAGGCCGGCCGCCAGACCCACGCGCAGCGCTCCGCGCCCGATCAGCCGCAGCACGAAGAACCCGGCCGCCCCCACGGCGCACACCGCCAAAAACAGCACGGCCGACGGCAAAAGCAGATCGCCCGTCGCCATCCAAAACTCGAATTGATTGTTGAGGAACAGCTCGTACGGCGCATAGATGCACAGCATGAACGCGATCGCCGCCGTCAGCACGAAGGCAGCCGCCAGCCCGTCGAAGCTCCTCTTTTTTGCGTGTTTCATTTCCGATACCCCCAGTTTCCCTTTTATTATAGCGAAAAACCGGAAAAAAGCAAGTTACAAAACTGTAACCTTTCGCCCTCTCGCGATCTTGTCCATTTTTTTGTGGAAAAACAGCGCTTTATGTGCTATGATACCGGTGTTGCGGGCGATGCCTTGACAATGCCGCCCGACCGTGCTATACTGCATTTAGTTTCACGCCAAAAAGCGCGAAAGCGCATTGACCCAAAGGAGATGTCCCCGATGCCCGAACCGTCCGTTTCGCCCATCATGCCGGATAAGACCCGCCCGATCCTGATCGTCGGCCTCGGTCTGATCGGCGGCAGCTATGCCCGCGCGCTCGCGCGCCGCGGCTACACCGTGCATGCGATCGACACGCGGCAGGAGGCGATCGACTACGCCCTGCGCGAAGGGTTCATCGCGGCGGGCAGCACACAGCCGGATCCAAAGCTGATCGGCGGTGCGCCGCTTGCGGTGTTCGCGCTGTATCCGCACGTGTTCATCGAATGGATCCGGCAGCATCAGGAGCTGTTCTCCCCCGGCACGGTCATCACGGACGTCACCGGCGTCAAGCAGGCGGTCGTCGGTCCGGTGCAGCAGCTGCTGCGCCCGGATGTCGAATTCATCGCGGCGCACCCGATGGCGGGACGCGAGGTCTACGGCGTCGAAAACAGCGACGACGCGATCTTCCGCGACGCGAACTACATCGTCGTGCCGACGGAAAAAAACACCCTGCGCGCCACCATGCTGTGCGAGGCGCTGGGGCGCGAGCTGGGCTTTGCCCACATCAGCCGCCTGACGCCGCAGCAGCACGATACACTGATCGGCTTCGTTTCGCAGCTGACGCACGTCATCGCCATGGCGCTGATGACCTGCAGCGACAACCGGCACCTCGTCGATTACACCGGCGATTCGTTCCGCGACCTGACGCGGATCGCCCGCATCAACGACAAGATGTGGAGCGAGCTGTTCCTGCTCGATCGCGACGCACTGATCGAGCAGATCGACATCTTCACCGCCGAGATGCACGAGCTGCGGCAGATCATCGCCGCTCGCGACATCGAGGCGCTGCGCGCCAAGATGCGCCTGTCCAGCGAACGGCGGGCATGGTTCGATAAAAAGGAAGATAACTGAAAGGAGCAGGCCGTATGTTTATCGGAATGAATATGGAATTCGAACGCAAGCTGACGATCCCGAAGGAGATGAAGGAGCAGTTCCCCCTCTCGCCGCAGCTGCGTCCGATCGTGGAGCAGCGCGCCGAGGAGATCCGCCGGATCCTGTCCGGCGAGGAGCGCAAGCTGCTGCTGATCATCGGCCCCTGCTCCGCCGACAATGCCGACAGCGTGATCGATTACATCAGCCGCCTGCGCCGCGTGCAGGAGCAGGTCGCCGATAAGATCCTGATCGTTCCGCGGATCTACACCAACAAGCCGCGCACCACCGGCGACGGCTACAAAGGAATGCTCCACCAGCCGGATCCGAACGAAAAACCGGACGTGTACAAGGGCATCGTCGCGATCCGCCAGCTGCATATGCGCGCGCTGGCCGAAACGGGCTTCTCCTGCGCGGACGAGATGCTGTACCCCGAGAACCACCGTTATCTGGACGACGTGCTGGCCTACGTGGCGGTGGGCGCCCGCTCGGTCGAGGACCAGCAGCACCGCCTGACCGCCAGCGGCCTCAATGCC
>JAJXDX010000277.1:0-2861 GCA_021640185.1 Oscillospiraceae bacterium
TGCGGTAATCATTGACCAGATCGTCGTACGGGGTCTTTTCGCTGTGGCTGTAGTGGACGCCGTTCGCGTCGATCAGGCCGACGCTGTCGATGACCGGCAAGATCTCGCTGAGCTTGAGCAGATAGCGGTCGTAATCGGACATCTGCACCCCGGCGGTCTGCAAGACGAGGGAGGAGAGATAGTTGGCGCTGAGGCGTTCGATCTCGCGCTCTTCGATGTCGAAATTCGCCCAGATGACGAACGGGGTGATGTATTGCCGCTGCTGCTGTTCGATCGTCAGGTCCAGCGTGGAGCTGACACCGAGCAGCTTGGTGACCAGGCTGTTCTCGATGCTGGGCTGATGATCGCCGAACATACAGATCACCGTCGGTTCCGAACGCTGCGAGAAGTAATCGATCAACTCCTCGAACGCCTCGTCGGAGCGCTTGATGAGCGTCAGATACTGATCGGTGCGGGGATAGAGCGGCTGCAGCTGGCCGTCGACCTCGCGCATGGCGCGCTGCCCGGTCGCATCGGTGACGTACACGTCCTCGACGAACTCGTCCGAGCGGTAGGTGTAGCCGCCGTGGTTCTGCATGGTGACGTTGAAAAGAAAGAACGGCTGATCCGGGTCGCGCTGCTCGAACATCTCGATGATCTTGCGGTAGTTATAGCTGTCGCTGACATACTGGCGGATCAGCACGTTTTGGCCGGGGTAGTTCGCTTCCACCTCGTCGCGCAGCAGCTGGGTGGAGTAGCCGTTGTTTTGGTAATCGATCAGGATCTGCCGGTCGATCGCCGTCGTGATGGAATAAAAATCCGTAAAGCCGAAGTTTTTGTACACTGCCGTGCGGTTCCAGCCGCTGGGGTAATACGGGTGGAAGGCGAGCTGTGTGTAGCCGAGCGCGCCCATGACGGACACGAGCGAGGGGACCGGCTGCTTCATATACAGCATATAGGCGTTGCTGCCGCTGGGGAAGAACGAGGTCGTCACGCCGGTGAGGAACTCGAACTCCGTATTGCTCGTGCCGGAGCCGATGACCGGGACGTACAAGTCACCGCGGACCGTGTTTTCGGTCAGGCTGCGCAAAAACGGCATGTAGTCGGTGTTCGTCGTCAGGTCGCCGAGCACGCCGAGGTCGGCGAACGACTCGTTCATGATGGTGATGACGATCGGCTGCTCGGCCGGGGGATCCGCCGCGTCCGAGATGCCGACGTCTGCATCGGCCGGGTCGATCATATCATAGATGATGCGGTCGATGTCGTCCGGGTCGTAGCCCGACGGCTTGGTGACATAAAGATATTTGAAGTTGAGGCAGAAGTTCATCACCACGCCGGTGTTGCGAAAGCCGCGCCCTTGGTTCCAGAAGTCCGGTGCCAGCCCTGATTTGGCGTACAGATCGGTGAAGAAATAAATCGACGTGATGCTGACGATCAGCGTGGCGAAAAACGTGCGGGTGGCGACCTTGATCGCCGTGCTCATGCGCGGGGTGCGCAGCTTGTAGCCCGCGATCACCAAAAAGGCCAGCATCACGATCGCGATCACGATCTGGTAGTCGAACGAAAAATCGTAATTCGCCGCGACGTTCGCGGCCGTTTGTGCGGCGACCAGATCCATCGGGATGAACGGTGTGCCGCGGAACGCCATGACGTAGTGGTTGGTGAGTGCCAGCAGGAAAAACAGCGGATCTGCGATCAGCACCGACAGCCGCAGGCTGCCGGTGCAGACGTAAACGAAGCCGTAAAAGAGGAAATAGAGCACATAGTTGAGGATCAGCGTGTTCGGCGACCAATCCCATGTGAACACGCCGTTGAGACATTCCACCATCGTCATCGTGACGATGGGCAGCAGCAGATAAACGACCACGCTGACGATGTTCGCGGCGCGCGGAGAGGACAGGCCCAGCCGCAGCACCGTCATCCCACCGAGCAGGACGCAGGCGAAAAGGCACAGGCCGTAGAGCAGGCCGCCGTAGGCGACGCCGTCGGCAAAAAAGCGCCCCGTGTGGAGGAGCACGAGGGCGAGCATGGCCGCCGTGAACACACCGCCGCCGATCAGCCGCGCCGGGCAGGTGGATACGGTCACGCCGCCGATCTTTGTCGAGAACAGCGGGATCTTGAGGCGCGACGGGCGCGCGTTTTCTTTCGTCATATATAGCGGTGCTCCTTTTGATCGTTTTTCGGCGGCGGCCGCCGCCGAAGGCGCGGCGCGGATGCACAGGTGCGCCGGCCGCAGAAAAGGATAGATTTTATAGTATAAAGGACGATCGTGAACATTGTATGAACATCGACGAAAAAGCTGCGGATCCGTCTTTTGGCGGGCGCGACAAAAAATTGACGAACTGCCGAAAGGGGGATTGCATTTTTCGGCGGGAGGGTGTATAATGTGATCAAACTGTAAAATGGGCGGGGATGGGATTTTTTTCCTGCCTATCGATCGGCACACGGTGTGTGCGGGCGTTCACTCGGTCATTTTTCGGCCGGCGCCGCAGCGGCGGTCAAGGCCGCACGCGGTGTTTTCCCGGGAAAAGAGCGCACCGCCCGCAGCCGCGGGAATACGGGAATCGGAGGGTTTCATCGATGATCATGTTAGCAAACGACGTGGACGTCGGCGCGCTGCTCGGCGACGCCGGCATGACGATCCTGATCGGCTTAGTGGTGGTCTTTGCCGTGCTGCTGCTGCTGACCGGCATCTTCAAGCTGTTCGGCATGGTGGTGTCCGGCATCGAGGGCGCGGGAAAGACGGTCGCTCCTGCAGCGGATGTTCCGGTGCCTGCCGCTGCCGCAGCGACCGCTCCGGCCGCGCCTGCCGCGGCCGTGGGCAACACCGAAACGGTGTCCACCGCACCGGCGGTGCAGAACGGCATCCCGGACGAAACGGT
>JAJXDX010000277.1:2871-3419 GCA_021640185.1 Oscillospiraceae bacterium
TCGGTGCCGTGGTGGCGGCGCTCGCGCCCGCAGGGACGCAGTACGCCGTCAGCGGCATCCGCAAGCTGGACGAACGGAAAAACTGAGGAGGGGACAAGGATGCAAGCATTTCTTGATGCGATCGTCGACCTGTGGACCGAGTCCGGGCTGGCGCGTTTGTTCAACTTTTCCGGCGGCGGCTGGAAAAACCTGATCATGATCGCCGTCGCCTGCGTGCTGCTGTTTTTGGCGATCAAAAAGCAGTTCGAGCCGCTGCTGCTGCTGCCGATCGCCTTTGGTATGCTGCTGGTCAACCTGCCGCTGTCCGGCATCATGGACCCGCAGCAGAACTCGCTCGTCGCCTTCACGGAAGAAGAGTTCTTCCGGTATGCGGACGGCAATTACGAGCAGGTGTATCCCGTCTTCGAGCAAACGGTGGAGCTGAACGAACAGCACGCCTCGCTGATCCAGACGGCGACCACCGCCTCCGGTAAAGAGATCCGCTACATCAAAAACGGCGACAGCTATTTCCTCGTGACCGGCGATCTTTCGGACGGCACGGCCAAAGC
>JAJXDX010000278.1 GCA_021640185.1 Oscillospiraceae bacterium
GCAGAGCATCGACCTCCCCCTGCGTCGTCGCCCAGCTCGTGCAAAAACGCACGATCGTCCCCTGCGGCGTTTCGCCCTGCTCTTCAAAGCAGAAGTTTCGCGCCAGCATTTCCTTTTGCCGCGCATCCAGGATGACGAACTGCTGGTTCGTGGGACTGTCGACCCAAAGCGGGATCCCCTTGGCCGCAAAAGCCTTTTTTATCTGCAGCGCAAAACGGTCAGCGCATCTCGTTCCTTCAAAGTATTCCCCGCTTTCCAGCATCAGCGCGAACTGCATCCCCATCAGCCACCCTTTGGCCAGCACCGCGCCGTGCTGCTTCATGAAGGCTTTGAACCGATACCGTAGAGAGGCTGCCGTCACGACCAGCGCCTCGCCGAACAAGGTGCCGCACTTCGTTCCGCCGATGTAGAACACGTCCGCCAGCTGCGCAAGATCCCTCAGGGTCAGATCGTTCTCCTCCGCCCCCAGACCGTATCCCAGCCTTGCCCCGTCCACGAACAGATACATCCCGTATTTTCGGCAGACCTCGCCGATGTCCCGCAGCTCCTGCTTGGTATACAGCGTCCCCTGTTCGGTCGGAAAGGACAGATACACCATCTTCGGCTCCGTCAGGTATTCCGGCGCACCTCCGTCGTGATACGCCGCTGCACACGCATCGATCTGCTGCGCGGTGATCTTGCCGTCCGTGTTCGGCAGGGTCAAGATCTTGTGCCCGGTACTTTCCACGGATGCCGCCTCGTGACAGTTGATGTGTCCGGTGTCGGCGGCGATCACGCTCTGGATCGGGGATAACGCCGCCGAGATGACCACGATGTTCGCTTGTGTCGCGCCGGAGACGAATTTGATCAGAACATCCTCTTGCCCGATCAATTTTTTGATGATGCTCTCCGCTCTGCCGCACCATTCATCCTCGCCGTAGCCCGCATAGCCGGTGCCGTTGATGCTTACCAGCTCCCGCAGGATAGAGACATAGGCCCCGTGGCTGTAGTCGTTGTTGAACCTGATCATTTCGTGATCCTCCTGTCATTTTCCTATTTCGATCCGTCGCCCGCCACCCGATCAGGGCATCTCCGGAACGCACCGCGATCGGCCGCGTCAAAGCCCGTCGCACGGTCGCCCGATCCATCATAGGATATCATACGACGCGCAACAGCGCACCCCCCGACGGTATTTTCGCTCCGCTTTGCAGTTCCCGTCCGCCGGGCGGAGATGTTCATTTTTTCTCCGCTTTTTTGCATAAGGTGAACTTGCTGCGCGAGCATTGGATGATCCCGTCCTTCACCAAGCCGGAGATCTGCGCGGACATCGCACTGCGCTCCACGCCAAGATAATCGGCCAGCTGCTGCCGGTCGAATGGGATCGTGAACGTATCGGATCCCGCCTGCTGCGCCTGCGCCGACAGGAAAGAGATCAGCTTCCGCCGCGTCGTGCGATGGCTCATGTGCGTGATCTTTTCGCTCAGCAGGCGGTTTTTGGCCGCCAGATCCTGCAGCAGCGCCCAGAGCATCCCGCGCACCCTTTCGTCATCCTGCCCATCGCCGCCCGTATGCCCCGGTATCAGCAGCCGGTCGGCATCCAGCCACAGCACGCGGCATGACACGTCTGCGCGCACGTTCACGGTCAGCGGCACGTTTGGCAGCAGGGCGAACGTTTCCGCAAAGATCTGCCCGCTCGGCAACCGCCGCACCAGACTGCGGTCGCCCCACGCATCCTCCTGTTCCACCCGGAGCGTTCCCTTCAGCAGCAACCCGAACCGGTGCACCAGGTCGCCGCAGCGCAGCAAAAATTCATTGCGGGCATAGCTGCGTCCCTGCGCATCCAGCCGCAAAAGCACATCATGCACCGCGTCCGCTCCGCCTGCTGCGAACAAAGGGATCCCAGCAGCGATCTGGCACACTTCTTCATCTGTCATGCTCCCATCCGAAAAAAACATTTCGCACCTCCGCTTTTTGTTTGAAAAACAACATACAATCCATCGAAAATATGCTATCATTGGTCTATCATCGATCAAAGGAGTTGTTTGATATGATCCGCAAGATCGTTCACATCGATCAGGAAAAATGCAACGGCTGCGGCGCCTGTGCCGCCGCCTGTCACGAGGGCGCCATCGCCATGGTGGACGGCAAGGCCCGCTTGCTGCGCGATGACTATTGCGACGGTCTGGGTGACTGTTTGCCCGCCTGCCCCACCGGCGCGATCACGATCACGCAGCGCGAAGCCGACCCGTATGACGAGGCCGCCGTGCAGCAGAACCTTGCGCAAAAGCAGGCTGCCGACGCCCCTCGCCCTGCGCACGCCTGCCCCGGCCACATCTGTCCGGGCAGCATGGCCCGGCGGATCGACCGGCCGGTGTCGCCGGAACCGGGCGCCGAAGCGCCGCGCCCTCAGGTGTCCAGCCAGCTGCGTCAATGGCCTGTCCAGATCAAGCTCGTCCCGATCCGCGCCCCGTATTTCGACGGCGCCCGCCTGCTCATCGCCGCCGATTGCACGGCCTACGCTTACGCCGCTTTTCATGAGGAACTGCTGCGCGGCCGTGTCGCGCTCATCGGCTGCCCGAAGCTCGATGATACGGACTACGCCGAAAAATTGACCGAGATCATCCGCCATAACGATATCCAAAGCGTGACCGTCGTGCGCATGGAGGTCCCCTGTTGCGGCGGACTGGAACACGCCGCCAAAACCGCCCTGCAGCAGAGCGGCAAGTTCATCCCTTGGCAGGTCGTCACGGTCTCCGTCGACGGTAGGATCCTTGACTAACCATGCATGATACGGCAAGCGTCGTCCAGCGTTTGCCGTTTTTTCGGCATCACCGCCCACAAAAACACGATACACTGCGACCGGCCGTTGCAAAACGCAGCGGCATCTGCGATGATACTGTCCGGAGAGCCGGATCCCGACGCGATCGACGCGGCCAATATCGGATACAAGATCTTCTCCCGCCAACACGTGCGCACCTACGCGATCATAAACTGGGGATGTATTCGTTGACCACAGGATCGTATGACACCAAAAAATGAACGATCGCCGCGGCAAAAGCCGCACTGACGTGCCCGACGAACCGGCAGATCCGTGCTCTCTTTCTCCGCTCATTTCCGTGTCCTGCCTCTTGCCGCATCCCTCGTCGGCCACACCTCTTATTCGCTCAGCCGCAACGGTCGGATCTGGCTTTTCGCTACCACCATCAACACCGACCTGCCGTTTCGCGTTCTTCTCCTCGCTCTACGGTAACTTGCAAGATCAGATCACCATCTTTCCTTCCATCGCCCCCTCTCGCCACGCCGCTCCTCTCCATCGCAGCCACCAAAGCCGGTCACCGTGCACACTCAGCAAACTCGTCTATCACACAGCTGACGCCGCGTCGTCCTTTCATCATTCCCGGCATCGTCGTCCGGCCCGTCATGCTCTGCCTTCGG
>JAJXDX010000279.1 GCA_021640185.1 Oscillospiraceae bacterium
TCCGGGCGCTCAGCTTGTCAAAGAACTCCAAAGCCAATTGCAGCGGAGGGAAAGTATGTGTGAAGGGAAACCGCCAGGGTTGCCCTTCGCATGTAAATCACCCGCCCGCAGGCGACGAAAGTGTCGAAAATGCTAATTTTCCGACACTTTCGGTCAGACTGGCAATAAAAGCCCCGGACGCCGTCCGGGCTTTTTTGACAGTCTGAGCGCCCGGAGCATTTTGCTCCGGGCGCGTGTGCTGTCAGCGGCGGGGGCGTTGGCGAGTGGGGTTTTCCCGCTCTGCGGCGCGGGTCAGGCGGCCGACCTCCGGCGACAGCCACAGCAGCGCGAACATATTGGGGAACGCCATCAGCCCGTTGGCGACACCGGCGATGTGCCAGACCGCGCCGATCGGGACGAATGCGCCGGCCAGCACGAACAGCAGATAGACCCACCGCGCCGCGCGGGCGATGCGACGGCTGCCGCAGAGGTACAACAGGCACTGCTCCGCATAATATTGCCACCCGACGATCGTGGTGAAGGCGAAAAAGGCCAAACACAGCGCGAGCAGCGCGGCGCTGACGGCGTCCGGCAGCGGCAGGCCATCGGCGAACGCCGCGCGGGCGACGGCCGTGCCGTCGAGCCCGGTGAGCCGCCACGCATCGGTCACGACGAAGGCGAGCCCCGTCAGCGAGCAAAGCACGACGGTATCGAAAAACGTGCCGGTCATCGCGATCAGACCCTGCTGCACGGCATCGTCGCCATGGGCGGCGGCCGCCGCGATCGGCGCGGAGCCCAACCCCGACTCGTTGGAAAAGACGCCGCGCTCCACCCCGGTGCGCACGGCCAGCGACAGGCCGATGCCGCTGCCCGCGCCGAGCGCGGCGCGCGGCGCGAAGGCGGCGCGCACGATCAGGCGCAGCGCGGTGCGCAGCGCGGCGGCGCTGCGCACGAGGATAGCGGCGATCAGCAAAAGGTACGCCCCGGCCATGAACGGCACGACGACCTCCGACACGGCGGCGATCCGGCGGATGCCGCCGAGCAGCACCGCCCCGGCCAGCACGGTCACGATCCCGCCGACGACAGCGGCAACGAGCGTGCCGTGCGTTCCGGCGGGATCGACGACGGCGGACGCGGCCTGCACGATGCCGCCGGTCTGCGTCATCGTCCCGATGCCGAGAAAGCCCGCGAGCGTCCCGCACAGAGCGAACGCCTTGGCCAGCGGGCGAAAGCGCCGGCCCATGCCGCGCTCGATCACCAAAAACGGGCCGCCGTGCGGGCCGTCCGCGTCCTTCAAGCGATAGCGCACGGCGAGCAGACATTCGGCATATTTGACCGCCATGCCGAGCAGCGCCGCCGCGACCATCCAAAACAGCGCGCCCGGCCCGCCTGCGGTGACCGCCATCGCCGTGCCGATGATGTTGCCCGTGCCGATCGTGGCGCTGAGCGCCGTACACAGCGCGCCGAAGGCGCTGACCTCTCCCTCACCGCCGGAGCCGTCCGCGCGCAGCAGCCGCAGGGCCTCGCCCAGACGACGAAACTGCACGCCGCGTGTGCGCACCGTCAGGCACACGCCGCACAGCAGCACCAGCGCGATCATCGGCAGGCCCCACACCGCTTCCTCGATCCTTTGCAGCATCCTCTCGCCCCCTTTTCCTATTGATATGCGCGGGCGCCCTTCGGCAGATCCGCACATCCCGCCGGGCGGGAGCGGCATTTTTTGGTGGTTTGCCAGAAGATCCGACACGAATATTGACGATCCGGCAAAAAGGCGTATGATACTTAATATAGTATATAGGGCTGCGAACGATGAGGAGGACACCATGAGCCACCCGATGAAGGAAAAAAAGCTGTTTTTGCTGGACATGGACGGCACGCTGTATCTGGGGGAGACGCTGTTCCCCGACACGCCGGCCTTCCTTGCGCAGATCCGCGCAAACGGCGCGGACTATATGTTTTTGACGAACAATTCCGCGCGCAGCGTGGACAGCTATGTGGAAAAGCTGACGCGGCTTGGCATCTCCGCCGTGCCGGAGGACTTTTTTACCTCGGCGATGGCGGCGGTGGTGTATCTGCAGGAGCATTATGCGGGCAAAAAGGTCTATGTCGAAGGGACGCGGTCGCTGCGGCAGGAGCTGGAGAATGCCGGGTTCGTCACGGCGGACGGGCCGGACGGGGACGTCGATCTGCTGCTGGCCGGATATGACACGGAGCTGACGTTCCGCAAGCTGGAGGACGCCTGCATCCTGCTTGGCCGGGGGATCCCGTTTTTGGCGACGCATCCGGATCCGACCTGCCCGACCGAATACGGTTTCGCGCCGGACTGCGGCAGCGTGTGCGAGATGCTGTACAACGCGACCGGGCGGCGGCCCGACTTCGTGATCGGCAAGCCGCAGCCCGCCATGGCTCGGCTGGCCATGCGGCAGCGCGGCGCGACGCCGGAGCAGACCGTGTTCATCGGCGATCTGCTGGACACGGACATCGCCTGCGGCGTCAACGCCGGGATCGACACGGTGCTGGTGTTCTCCGGATCCTCGACGAAGGAGGATCTGGCCAAGAGCAGCGTTCGCCCGGCATTCACGGCCGCGGGGATCGGTGAGATCACCGCGTGGTTGAAATGACGGAATGTAATATGCTTTGGCCGATATACAGAAAGGAAAACCGTCGGTGCATCCTCGGATGCGCCGACGGTTTGCGTTTTTTGTCATTTATCCACGACACGGCAGCGATAGATCAGGCAGTCGAAAGGCGCGATCTTACGCTGGAAGAGCGCATTTTCGACGGTGAGCGTTTCGCCCGTCCAAAGCTCCCGCATGGCGAGGGTCTTGCCGGTGCTCTCGTTAAGGCCCAGCTCGTCGAGCGTGAAGGAGACGACGATCGGCTCGCTGCCGAAGTTGAAACAGCCGACGGCGATATCGCCGTCCGCCAAAAAGCGGGCGAAAAGCCTCTTATCCGGGCCGCCCCAGATGCCTTCGAGTTTGATGACCTGCCGCTGGTCTTCATCCTGATCGATGGCGATCAGATCCCGGTTGGTGAGGATGTGCCGGGTAGGCTCGCTCATTTCACGGATATCGCAGCCGATCATCAGCGGCGAGCCGAACAGGCACCAGAGCGAGAAGTGCGACTTATACTGCGTGTCGCTTTGATCCTCGACCCCGACGTAGCCCTTGCCGTGCATCCCGACGACGAGCATATCCATATCGTTGACGCAGCCGACGCCGCCGAACGGAAGGACGGTTTCCTGCTCGTCGGAAAGCTTAGTGACCGAATGCCAAGCGTCCGCGATGTCGTAGGTCGAGCGCCACATATCCGCACCGGTCTCGCGGATCCAGCGGGCGGTGTCATCCTCGCCCCACGAGCAGGCGGAGAACAGGATATCCCGCCCGCAATTATTGAGCGCCAGCCCCATGCGG
>JAJXDX010000280.1:0-2430 GCA_021640185.1 Oscillospiraceae bacterium
GGACTCGTTCGAGAACGAGCGGCGGCTGCTGGAGCAGCTGCCGCCGCCCGTCGCTGCCCGGATCCGGGTGCTCAGCTTCACGCGGCTTGCGGACATGGTCGACCGCGAAGTCGGCGGGATCGCGGGCGAGCGGCTGGACGGCGCGGCGCGCGCGCTGCTGATGAGCCGCGCGCTGGAGCTTGCGGCCGGCGCGGCACGGGCGGAGAACGGCGGTGCGCGCGATCTGCTGGGCGTGCCCGCGCAAAAGATCGCCGATCCCGATGTGGTGGAGCAGCTGACGCGCTTGCTGGAGGAGTTTCGCCGCTGCGCCGTATCGGGCGAGATGCTGTCTGCCGCCGCGCATGAGCTGCTGCTTTTGCCCAAAGAGCAGCGGGAGCCGGCCGACGGCAAGCTGCGGCAGAAGCTGGACGACCTGTCGCGGATCCTGTCGACCTACGAGGGGCTGATCGGCGGCGGGCAGCTGGACGATCTGGAAACACTGGACCGCTTGGCGGAAAAGCTGCCGGACAGCCGTCTGCCGGACGGCGCGTCCGTCGTCGTCGACGGGTTCAAGGGCTTCACGGCGCAGGAGCTGCGCGTGCTCGACCGTCTGCTGCCCCGCGCGGCCGATCTGACGATCACGCTGGGCACGGACACGCCCGGCCGCGCATGGCCGGGCACGCCGCCGCAGGCGTGCCGGCGGGAGGATACGCTGTTCTCCCCGGTGACGGAAACGGTGGCGCGGCTGCGCCGCATGGCCGAACGGCACGGGCAGTCCTTTTCGCTGTGTATGCTGACGGAGGACCGCCGTTCGCGGCACGCGGCGCTCGCGGCGCTGGAGCGCGGCGTATACGCGCCGCAGCCGGACGTTTTTGACGGCGATGCCGCGGCGGTGACGGTCACGCCCTGCACGGACGTGTATGAGGAATGCAGCTACGTCGCGCGCGAGATCCGGCGTCTGCTGCGCGAGGACGGCTACCGCTGCCGCGAGATCACGGTGGTCGTGCGCGATCTTTCGCCTTATGCCGGGCTGCTGGAGGACGCCTTGGCCGACGCGGGCGTGCCGTCATTCGTCGATGCGCGGCAGGACATTTTGTGCGAGCCGCTGATGACCTATGTGCGCTGTGCGCTGCGGCTGGCGGTGGGCGGCTTTACTACCGAAGAACTTCTGCGCCTGCTCAAGACCGATCTCGGGACGCTCACGCCGCTGGAAACGGCGGCTTTGGAGGACTATGCCTTTTTGTGGCGCATCGACGGGCAGCGGTGGACGCAGCCCTTCACCGACGACCCGCGCGGGCTGGGCAGCCGGATGAACGATGCGGCGCGGCAGCGCCTCGATCAGCTCGAGAGCTACCGTCAGCGCGCGGTACAGCCTGTGGCGGCGCTGCGCGAGGCGCTGCGCGCGCCGCTGACCGGCCGCGCCTTTGCCGAGGCGGTGTACGCCTTTTTGTGCGCGGACGAGGGCATCGCCGCGCGGATCGCGCAGCAGGCGGCCGTCCTGCGCGATCAGGCGGAAGAAGAACTGGCCGCCCATGCCGAGCAGCTGTGGGACGAGCTGATCCGCATCCTTGACCGTTTCGCGCTGACCATGGGCGAAACGGTGCTGCCCGCCGCACGGTTCGAGGAATTGTTCACCATGCTCGCCCGCCTGATCGATATGGGACGCATCCCGCAGGGACTGGATGCGGTGACGGTCGGCACGGCCGACCGGATCCGCTACACGTCGCCGCGCGCCGTGTTCATTTTGGGGGCGAACGAGGGCGAGTTCCCGGCCTATCCCGCCGGCGGCAGCCTGCTGACGGAGGACGACCGGCGGCGCTTGGCCTTCTGCGGTGTGCAGACGGCGCAGGACGTGCTGACGCAGTGCATCGAGGAGCGGTATTTCGTCTATACCGCCGTGGCCGCGCCGAGCGAGCGGCTGACCGTGACCTACCGCACCTGCGGCGGCGCGGCGCCGTCGCCGCTGATCGCGATGATCGACCAGATCCTGCCGCACCACCGCGTCGATACGGCAGAACGGGACGACGGCACAGATCTGGAAACGGCGCAGGAGTGCTTTGCCCGCCTGTCGCAGCGCCGGGGCGTGCCGGATGCCGTGACGGCGGCGATGGGGGAGGCGCTGTCCGCCCTGCCGCAGTACGCCGGACGGATGGCGGCGGCCGACCGCGCGGCGGGGCGCTCACCGTGGCATCTGGACGATCCGGCGATGGCGCGCGGGCTGTTCGGGACGGATCTGTGTCTGTCGGCCAGCCGGACCGACCGGTTCTATCGCTGCCGTTTCTCGTACTTCTGCCGCTACGGACTGGAGGTGCAGCAGCGCCGTCCGGCGGACGTGGATGCCGCGCTGTTCGGCACCGTGGTGCATGAGGTGATGGAAAAGCTGCTGCTGCGCTTCGTCCGTGACGGCACGCTTTCGCGGCTGCGCCAAAACGCCGCCGCGCGTGCGGACAT
>JAJXDX010000280.1:2440-3382 GCA_021640185.1 Oscillospiraceae bacterium
CGTTCCTGCTCGGCGGCCTCGTCGGCGGCAGCCGCTGCCGCCGACGAGGCCGCCGAGCAGGAACGGCTCAACGCTATGCTCGCCGTGCAGGTGCACGAGGCTGCGGAGCGGCTGCTGCGCGAGGAGCTGGGCGGCCGCGAAGGCAAAAGCGGCAGCTTCCTCTATCGCATCGGTCTGGCGGAGCGCGCCGCGACCAATATGCTGTGGCACACGCTGATGGAGCTGCGGCAGAGCGAGTTCGTCCCGCAGGACATGGAGCTGCCGATCCTGCCGAAAACGGAGCAGACCGAGGGCGAGGACGCGATCTTTGCCCTGCGGCTGCCGTTCAGCCGCGGGACGGTATCGGTGACGGGCAAGATCGACCGTGTGGATCTGTACGTCCGGCCGGACGGCACGGCCTTCGTGCGCGTGGTGGACTATAAGACCGGGAAAAAGGACCTGAAGCTGAGCGAGGTGGCCATGGGGCTGAACACGCAGATGCTGCTGTACCTGTTCATCGTGTGCGACAACAGCCGCCGCTATCTGGAAGGAAGCGGCGAGCTGCAGCCCGCCGGTGTGCTGTACCGGCAGCTGAGCGATCTGGCGGTGGTGCGCAGTAAAGGCGACATGATGCAGGCAAGGCTCAAGTCCATGTGCATGAAGGGCGTCGTGCTGGACGATCCCGGCGTCATCCAAGCGATGGAGCAGGACGCGCAGGGCGTGTTCATCCCGGCCAAGCTGGGCAAAGCGGGCGAAACGGCCGGCAGCACGGTGACGAAAAAGCAGTTCATGCTGCTGCGCGGCGTGGTGGAGCAGCTGCTGATCGGCATGGCGGAGCAGCTGATGGACGGTGACATCGCCGCCCTGCCGCTGAAAACGTCCGACCGTTCGCCGTGCGAATGGTGCGATTACCGCCCCGTTTGCGCGCGCGACGCGGACGACCCGGTGCACACGCTGCCGGAC
>JAJXDX010000281.1 GCA_021640185.1 Oscillospiraceae bacterium
CATCCCCTCGCTGATCGAGGAGATCATCCGGGAGACAGCGGACGATCTGATCAAAAAGTACCCGAGCATCGCCTCGGTCGACGAGGCGGCCGAGGCGGCCTTCCGATTCACCGTGGACAACAAGGTCGCCATCCGGCATATCTGCAATTCCGTCAACCGCGACATCTATGAGCAGTATCTGATGCGGATGTGCGAGTACGTGGTGACGACCTACTATCAAACGGTCTATGGACAGGAGCGGGTCAGCGCGCAGGATCGGGACACCATCATCCTGTTCATCAAGTGCGAGATCTTCGGCCTGTCGATCGACTGGATCAATTCCGGGATGACGGACGATGCGATCGTGAAGCTCAAACAGATCCTTACCCTGTGCAACGGGATGATTGAGGAACTGATGGAAAAGGCCAAGCGCGATGCGCGCTGAGCCGTTCTGCCCAAAAACAGCATACCTCTGCCGGGTGCGTGAAAACGCACCCGGCTTTTTTGTTTGCCCGGAACTGGGCAAAACCCGCCCCACTGTCCAAAAACCGGGCAATGTCCCGTCCGGTGTCCGGTTTTTTTGCTGCGGGCGGCGATCGTCTATTGGCGGGAGCGGCACAGCCTGCTATACTGGGCAGCAGAAAACGAAAGCAAAGGAGAAGATAGGTATGCGTTCGGTAACACCGATGAGGGTGGCCAAGATCGGCTACATCATCATGTCCGTTCTGCTGTGTGTGTTCGGCGTTCTGCTGATCGCCGACCCCGACATCTCGCTGTCGGTGATCGGCATCGTATGCGGGGCGCTGTTCATCGTGTTCGGCCTCGTCCGGCTGGTGGGATATTTTTCGAAGGATCTGTACCGGCTGGCGTTCCAGTACGATCTGGCCTTCGGTCTGCTGATGATCGCCTTAGGGGTCATCATGCTGCTGTCGCCGGAGAGCCTGATGAACTTCATCTGCATCGCGCTGGGGCTGTCGATCTTTGCGGACGGGCTGTTCAAGGTGCAGATCGCGATCGATTCGAAGCGCTTCGGCCTTTCCACGTGGTGGCTGATCATGGCGCTGGCGGTGATCACGGTGGTCGTCGGCATCGTGCTGGTGGCCAGACCCAGCGACAGCAGCCGCGTGCTGATCGTGCTGATGGGCGTGTCCATGCTGTGCGAAGGACTTCTGGATCTTGGCACGGTCATCACCGCGGTAAAGATCATCAAGCATCAGCAGCCCGATGTGATCGTGGTCGAGGCTGACGAGGAAAGCGAGGGATGACCGGTATGCGTTTTGGGAATGCGGTAGTCAAGTTCCGCTGGCCGATCCTGATCTTGGCCCTCGTGCTGCTGATCCCGTCCGTGCTGGGCATGGTGTCGACGCGTGTCAATTACGATATGCTGGATTACCTGCCGGAGGACATGGACACGGTGAAGGGGCAGAACGAGCTGCTGGAGGACTTCGGCAAGGGGGCGTTCTCCCTGGTCATCGTGGAGGATATGCCCGATAAGGATGTGGCGAAGCTCGTCGATAAGATCGAAGGGATCGAGCACGTCGAGACGGTGGTGTGGTATTCCACACTGGCCGATATCTCTATCCCGAAGGAGCTGCTGCCCGATGCGCTGTATGACGAGTTCAATACGGATAATGCCACGATGATGGCGGTGTTCTTCGACAGCGCGACCTCGGCGGACGTGACGATGGATGCCATCCGCAGCATCCGCAGCGTGGCGGGCAAGCAATGCTTCGTTTCGGGGATGTCGGCCCTCGTGACCGACCTCAAGGATCTGTGCGAACAGGAAGAACCGATCTACGTCGGCCTTGCCGTGCTTTTTGCCACGTTGGCCATGCTGCTGTTTTTGGACAGCTGGCTGGTGCCGTTCGTGTTTTTGGCATCGATCGGCATGATGATCCTGATGAACCTTGGATCGAACTACTTCCTTGGCGAGATCTCGTACATCACGAAGGCGCTGTCGGCCGTGCTGCAGCTGGCCGTGACGATGGACTATTCCATCTTCCTGTGGCACAGCTATAACGAGCAGCGTGAGCGATATACCGACAATAAGCAGGCCATGGCGGTCGCCATCCAAAAGACCCTGACCTCGGTCGTGGGCAGCTCCGTGACGACGGTCGCCGGTTTTGCGGCGCTGTGCTTCATGACCTTCACATTGGGGCGCGACCTCGGCATCGTCATGGCAAAGGGCGTCATCTTGGGCGTCATCGGCTGCGTCACCGTGCTGCCGGCGCTGATCTTGGCGTTCGACAAGCTCCTGCAAAAGACGAAGCACCGCTCGCTGATCCCGAACATGCACAAGTTCGCGCAGGGCGTGACGAAGGTGTTCCCCGCATTTTTGGTGCTGTTCGTGGTCTTGGCCGTCCCGGCGCTGTACGGGTATAACAAGACGAACGACGAGGTCTATTACGACATGGGCCAGTGCCTGCCCGAGGACATGGAGTACGTGATCGCGAACTCCAAGCTGTCGGAAGATTTCGACATCGCGTCGACCCACATGGTGCTGGTGGATGCGAGCGTGCCGTCGAAGTCCGTGCGCTCCATGATCGGCGAGATGGAACAGGTCGACGGCGTGAAATATGTGCTGGGGCTGGAAACGGTGCTTGGCAGCCGCGTGCCGGAGGAGATCCTGCCGGACAGCATCCGCGAGATCCTGAAAAGCGACAAGTGGGAGCTGCTGCTGATCAACTCCGAATACAAGGTGGCCGGCGATGAGGTGAACACGCAGATCGACCGGCTAAACACGATCCTGAAAAAGTACGACCCGACCGGGATGCTGATCGGCGAGGCGCCCTGCATGAAGGATATGATCGAAACGACGAACCGTGACTTTCAGGTCGTCAACGCCGTGTCGATCGTGGCGATCTTCGTGATCATCGCGCTGGTGGAAAAGAGCTTCTCGCTGCCGTTCATCCTGATCGCGGTCATCGAACTGGCCGTGTTCATCAACCTCGGCCTGCCGCATTTCCTCGGGCAGTCGCTGCCGTTCATCGCGCCGATCTGCATCAGCACGATCCAGCTTGGCGCAACGGTCGACTACGCGATCCTGATGACGACCCGCTACAAGGCGGAGCGCCTTTCCGGGCATGACAAGCGCGCCAGCGTCTCTTCGGCGCTGTCGTTCTCGATCCCGTCGATCATCGTGTCCGGCATGGGCCTTTTCGCCGCCACGTTCGGCGTTGCGGTGTATTCGGATATCGACATCATCAGCTCCATGTGTATGCTGATGGCCCGCGGTGCCGTGGTCAGTATGCTGTGCGTGATCTTTATCCTGCCGTCGCTGCTGATGCTGTGCGATAAGCTGATCTGCGTGACGACCTTCGGGATGAGAGCCGTAAACAAGAAAACGCCGGTCCACACCGGACAGGATAACGGATGAATGGGAGGAAACTGG
>JAJXDX010000282.1:0-1111 GCA_021640185.1 Oscillospiraceae bacterium
AACCGAGACCTCGGATAAACGGCGGGAGGAGCACCCGCCCCGCCGCAAAAAAACACTTGACGATCCGCCGAACTTCCGGTATACTGATCATGTAGTTAGCCTTTGCTAACTACCGCGGCGGGACGGGTGCTCCTCCCGCCGTTTATCCGAGGTCTCGGTTAGCCTATGCTAACCAAAGAAAAGAGGTGCCCCGATGTCCGAAAAAACCTTGGTGCGGCATTGTTCGCCCACCTTGGCCGGGATCAAAACCGGCAGCCTGTTCACCGCCGAGGCGGCGTATGCCGACGCGCTGCGGCAGACGCTGCGGCGCTACAACCGGACGCTCGGCGCCAAGGGTGTACGGCTGCTGCCGCTGCGCTGGCGCAACGGGCGGGCACTGCTGTACGTGTACCGCCCGGCAAGGCTCACACAGGATCTGCAGGCCGACGGCGCCCGGCAGCTGCTGCGCCGCCGCGGCTACCCCACCGAGGACGCGACGCGCTGCGTGGTGCGCCTGATGCACCGCGTGTGCGAGGGACCGGAGTTCCCGCACGAGATCGGGCTGTTCCTCGGCTATCCGCCGGAGGACGTGCGCGGGTTCATCGAGCGGGACACGCCCTGCAAATGTGTCGGCTGCTGGAAAGTGTACGGCGATGCCGCCGCAGCCGAGGAGCGTTTCCGGCAATACCGCCGCTGCACGGCGGCCTATTGCCGGGCGCTCGATCTGGGACAGTCGGTAGAACGGCTCACGGTAGCCGACCGAATAGAAAAAACTTGACAGAAAGGTCGGAAGAAAAGATGAAAACAGCGATCGTCTATTGGAGCGGCACCGGCAACACGGAAACCATGGCCAACGCCGTAGCGGAGGGCGTGCGCGCCGCCGGCGGCGAAGCGGAGATCATCCCGGCGGCCGCATTCGATGCCGCCATGCTCGACGGCTATGATGCCGTCGCGTTCGGCTGCCCGTCGATGGGCTCGGAACAGCTGGAAGAGGACGAGTTCGCGCCGATGTTCGTCGCCTGCGAGCCGAAGCTCGCCGGGCGGAAGATCGCGCTGTTCGGCTCCTACGGCTGGGGCGACGGCGAGTGGATGCGCACCTGGGAGGAAACCTGCCGCGGCGACGGCGCGACGG
>JAJXDX010000282.1:1121-3362 GCA_021640185.1 Oscillospiraceae bacterium
ATGCAGCGGCGGCCGAGGGCCGCGCCTAAGGCGCTGCACTCGGCGCGGCACTCGCCAAGGCGTGATCGGCAAACAGACCGGTCACATCGCAAAAACAGCCAAGCAGCCCGCCCCATCCGGGGCGGGCTGCTCCTTTTCGTTTTTATCCGGAAAACGCGCCCTGCGCGTCATACCACCGCAGCACGAACGCGACCATCTGCCCGTAGCTGAGCGTCCCCTTTTCGTCGCCGTTTACCTTGATGAAGGCATCGTTGACCTTCTGCGACGATTCCTGCACCTGCCCCTCGAACTGTTTCCAGTAGGCGTTGCGCTGTTTCAGGTCGCGCCGCACGCCCTCACCGATGTGCTGATAGCATTCGCGCCACATCTCTTTATCATAGGCATACAGCGCATTGGAGCAATAGATGTAGGCCGACAGATACCCGGAATAGACATAGTCCGGGTCGCCGCTCTCCACGCACGCCAGATAGCCGATGAAATTGCACTCGTCCTCGCGGGCGAAGCCCATGGTGTGCGCCAGCTCGTGCGTGACCGTGTGGCCAAGCTCGCACGGCGGCACGTCGACGTTGACGCTCGCCTCGCCCAGCCACGGACAGTACACCCCGGTGTAGCCCGTGTATGACCACTGGTGCGACAGCATGACGGACTTGACCCGCCACGTCCCGCTGATCAAAAAGGGGTAGCGCTCCCGCAGCGGCCGATAGCAGTCGTCGCCCGCAAGCAGCGTGTCGCCCAGCGTTTTGGACAGGATCATGCAGCCGTCCTCGTCCTGTGCGGTCGCCTCGCGCGCCGCCGTCGTTTTTTGCGCCAGATCCGTGACGACCAGCGCCAGCTCCTCCGGCGTGTAGGTGCGCTCCGGCAGATCCATCAGCGTGCCGACCGGCAGACGCGAGAAGTTCGCGCCGTCCATGACCATAAAGATCAGCATCGCCAGCGATAAGCACCACGCGGCGAAACGCGCCCCGCGCTCCGCCGTTTTGGCCGGCTCGCGGCTGCGCACCAGCCGCACGATGAAGCAGATCAGCAGCGTGAGCACCGCCGGCACGCACAGCACCACCACCAGCTCCGTCAGCGAAAACGGCAACAGCGACATCAGCCATTCCACCGGGAACGCGACGGCGCGAAACAGCCCGCGCGTGATGAACCGCTCGGTGAAGCCGCGCGCGTGCGGCAGCAGCAGATACATCACCGCCGCGATGACGGCGGGCAGCAGGCAGTACAGCCACCGGCGCCAGAGCGGCGCGGGCGCGCGCCGCCGTTTCTGCTTTTTCATGCCGTCCCCTCCCGTGTCCGTTTTTCGGCCGTCCGAAAAACGGCCCCAACGTTTCTATTATATCACGAACCGTCAAGTGCGTCGATCGGCGATCTGCTTGAAGATATCTACGTCGATTTGTCTATTTTGCGAATGGACAAACGCTGTGTTTTTGGGTATACTGTAGTCACAGAGGAAGAAAAGGACAAAGAGATAGCCGGGAAGGACCCCGGCGACCGGGCAGCCGGACGGCTGCGAGATCCACTTTTTCTGCAAACGACGCACCGTCACCCGACCAAGGAACTAAAGGAGGACCGATCGACATGAACGGTGAAGATCCGCCCGTTTCCTTACCTTTGGCAAGCTCCATCTGATAGAGAAGGGACTGAGTCCAAAGTACAACTAAGACGGTCAACGCGACAAAAATCTTGATGAAACAGGTGTTTCCGATGCACAGTTGAGCTGTCCGCCTATCCACCCGTCACGCCGGCCGATGCGGGCGTGACCCGTAGATCGCAACCACAGCTGTTCACGATAACCGGAAAATATCCGGAAAGCATTTTTAACCTCTCCTCAACATGACCAGAAAGTATTCGGTGAGTCCAATGGGCAAGTAAGCCGCGGCCGCCGGTCGATCGACCGGCGGCCGTTTGATTTTGCTCGTTTGATTTCGCTCTTCGAAATATACAAAAAGGATGATCGCAATGCGATCATCCCAGCTTGTCAAAGAACCCCAAAGCCAATTGCGGCGGAGGGAAAGGATGTTGGGCGCGACGTTAGTTTGCGCTGTAGGCAGTTCTCGTTATCGCGCCCACGAAAATGGCCAAAGGCCATTTTCCGTAGTTTTCTTAAACGACTTCAGGGTTTCCCTTCGCATACTGATCACCCGCCCGCAGGCGACGGAAGTGTCGAAAATGCTAGATTTTCGACACTTCCCTTCAGACTGGCAATAAAAGCCCGGACGCTGTCCGGGCTTTTTTGACAGTCTG
>JAJXDX010000283.1 GCA_021640185.1 Oscillospiraceae bacterium
TGGACGAGAGCTATGCCGAGCGCGACCTGAACGTGGGCTTTTCCGGCGGCGAGAAGAAAAAGGCGGAGATCCTGCAGATGCTGATGCTCGAGCCGCGGCTGGCGATCCTGGACGAAACGGACTCCGGCCTTGACGTGGACGCGGTGCGCACGGTGTCGCGCGGGGTGCAGCTGTACCGCGAGCGGATGCACGGCTCGCTGCTGATCATCACGCATGCGACAAGGATCTTGGAGGCGCTGACGGTGGATGCCGTACACGTGCTGGAGGACGGGCGCATCGCGCGCGAGGGCGGCGCGGAGCTGATCGACCGGATCGATACGGACGGCTTTGCGGCCGTGCTTTCGGACAAGACCTGACCGGAAGGGGGAAGAACGATGCAGCAAAGGACGTCGGTGACAGACATCGACCGCAGCATCTATGATATCCGCGACAAAGAGAACGACGCCTTCCGTATGCAGGA
Source organism: Oscillospiraceae bacterium (assembly GCA_021640185.1). Taxonomy (GTDB): domain Bacteria; phylum Bacillota; class Clostridia; order Oscillospirales; family Acutalibacteraceae; genus UBA5905. The sequence goes on from JAJXDX010000283.1 coordinate 461, forward strand.
AGGGCTGACGCCGCAGATCGTGGCGCGCATCTCCGACGAGAAGGATGACCCGGTGTGGATGCGGGAGTTCCGGCAGCGGTCGCTCGGGATCTATAACGCACTGCCGCTGCCGACGTGGGGCCCGCCGCTGGACGGGCTGGACATCGACCGGATCGCGACCTACGTCCGTCCGAAAAGCGACGTGCACAACGACTGGGAGAGCGTCCCGCAGGACATCAAGGACACGTTCGAGCGGCTGGGCATCCCGGAGGCGGAGCGCCGCTCGCTGGCCGGGGTGGGCGCGCAGTACGACAGCGAGCCGGTGTACCACAACGTGCGCGCCGAGGTGGCGGCACAGGGCGTGGTGTATACCGACATCGAAAGTGCGATGAAGGGCGAATATGCCGATATGGTGCGCCGCTATTTCATGAAGCTCGTCCCGCCGAGCGACCACAAGTTCGCGGCGCTGCACGGGGCGGTATGGTCGGGCGGCTCGTTCGTCTATGTGCCGCCGGGCGTGGAGGTGTCCATCCCGCTGCAGTCGTATTTCCGGCTCAACGCCAAGGGCGCCGGCCAGTTCGAGCACACGCTGATCATCGTCGACGAGGGGGCGAGCCTGCACTTCATCGAGGGCTGCTCCGCCCCGAAATATAACGTGGCGAACCTCCACGCCGGCTGCGTGGAGCTGTATGTGAAGAAAAACGCGCATCTGCGGTATTCCACGATCGAGAACTGGTCGAAGAATATGTACAACCTCAATACCAAGCGCGCGCTGATCGAGGAGGGCGGCCTGATCGAATGGGTGTCCGGCTCGTTCGGTTCGCACGTGGGGTGCCTGTACCCGATGACGATCTTAAAAGGCGACGACGCGCGCATGACCTACACCGGCGTGACCTTCGCCGCCGAGGGGCAGAACCTCGATACCGGCGCGAAGGTGGTGCACATCGGCAAAAGCACGGGATCGTCCATGGAGGCGCGCTCCATCAGCAAGGACGGTGGGATCTCCACGTTCCGCAGCAGCGTGACCGTGGAAAAAACGGCGGCCGGGGCGAAGTCCTCGGTATCGTGCGAGTCGCTGATGCTGGACGACCGCTCCCGCTCCGACACCGTGCCGGTGATGGACATCCGCACGCGGGACGCCGCCGTGGGGCATGAGGCGCGGATCGGCAGCATCAGCGCCGAGGCGGTGTTCTATCTGATGAGCCGCGGCATGACCGAGGCGCAGGCGCGCGCGCTGATCGTCAGCGGCTTTGCGGACAACGTATCGCGCGAGCTGCCGATGGAATACGCCATGGAGCTCAACAAGCTGATCCGCATGGAGATGAAGGGCACCGACTGAGGTGAAGGAGGGAAACGGCATGACAGAAAGCATTCGGGTGGATGCGCTGCCCATCCGCACATGGGCGCATCTGGGCGTCAACGACGCCGAGGTCGATTGGGACGGGGCGGCCGCCGTTTTGCTGTCCGACACCGCGGTGACGGCGCAGGCGGGCGAAACGAAGGCCCCCGTCCGGCTGACGCTGACATCCGGCGCGCCCTACGGGCGGCACGAGGTGACGGTGCGTGCGGCGGAGAACAGCCGCGTGGATCTGGTCTTGTGCCAGACGGCGGTGCAGCCGCTGCACGTGCGGGTGCACGTGGAGGCGGCCGCGGGTGCGGCGGTGCGTGTGCTGCGGCTTTTGCAGCCGAAGGACGGCGCGACGATGCGCTGCGAGCTTTCGGCCGACTGCGCGGAGGCGGCGACGCTGACGCTGATGAGCGCGCTGCTCGGCGACGGCGACATCTATGACGATCAGCGGATCCGGCTGCACGGCGCGGACAGCCGCCTGACGGCGGATACCGCGTATCTGGCGCGGCGGCAGGATACCGTCGACTATTCGATCTGCGTGGAGCAGACCGCGCCGAACACCGAAAGCGCGATCGACGTGCGCGGCGCGCTGTTCGACGCGGCGAAAAAGACCTTCCGCGGCACGATCGATTTCCAAAAAGGCTCGACCGGGTCGGTCGGCACGGAGCAGGAAACGGTGCTGATGCTGGGCGACGACGTCCAGAACCGCTCCGTGCCGCTGATCCTGTGTGCGGAGGAGGAAGTCGACGGCTCGCACGGGGCAACGATCGGCACGCCGGATCCGCAGGCGCTGTTCTATTTCGCCAGCCGCGGGATCGATGCCGAAAAGGCACAGCGGATCTTGGCGCGCGCCGCGGTCGAGCGGCTGACGAACGCCGCGCAGGACGAGGCGTTCACCGCCGCGGTGCTGGCGGCGCTGCATGAAGGGACGACCGAGGAGGCGGACGGATGACGGACTATCGGAAGGACTTCCCGCTGCTTTGTCAAAGTGACGTGACCTATCTGGACAACGCGGCGACGGCGCAGCGGCCGCAGTGTGTGCTGGATGCGATCGAACACTTCTATCGCACGCAGAACGCGAACCCCATGCGTGGGCTGTACCCGCTCAGCGTGGCGGCGACGGCCGCGGTGGAGCAGGCGCGCGCCGCGGCGGCGCGCTTCATCGGCGCACTGTCGCCCGACACGGTCGTGTTCACCCGCAACACGACCGAGAGCCTGAACCTCGTGGCCTACAGCTACGGCCTGTCGCACGTGTGTGCCGGGGACGAGATCTTGGTGTCGATCCTGGAGCATCACAGCGATCTGCTGCCGTGGCAGATGGTCTGCCGCCGCACGGGGGCGAAGCTGCGTTTCATGGAATGCGCGGCGGACGGGTCGCTCGATCTTGCGCAGATCGAGCGGCAGATCGGCCCGCGCACGCGGATCGTGGCGATCGCGCAGGTATCGAACGTGCTGGGGCGCGAGCAGCCGGTGCATAAGATCGCGGAGATCGCCCACCGCCACGGCGCGGTGGTCGTGGTGGACGGCGCGCAGAGCGTGCCGCATCTGCCGGTGGA
>JAJXDX010000284.1 GCA_021640185.1 Oscillospiraceae bacterium
TGTTCCCCTCCACCTTTGACACCAACGGCATTGTGGTGCGCGAGGCGGCCGCCTCGCAGGTGCTGCTCTCCGGGCAGATGAACCTGCTGCGCCACCCGGACTACGCGCTGGAGAACGCCCGGCCGCTGATGGATCTGCTCGACGAGCGCGATAAGCTCGGCGACGTGATGCAGAGCCAGCAGGGCGGATTGCAGCTCATCCTCGGCAGCGATGCGCTGCCGGAGCTCAGCGGCTCCAGCATGATCGTGACGCACTATTCGCTGGGGCACCGCGGGCAGGGCACGATCGGGATCATCGGCCCGGTGCGGATGAATTATGCCGACGCCGTGCCCAGGATCGAATATTTCGCTAATGCCATCGGCAAACTCCTTGCGGAGCTGTTCGATGACGAGGCGTGATGCCGGCGTGCGCCGGATCCAATGAAGGAGGTCACCCCTATGGAGCAGGAAGAAAAGCAACCCGTCGGCACGGCAGAGCCGGCCGAAACGGCAGCGCCGCAGCCGGCGCCGCCGAAGGAGGGCAAAGCCCCGAAGGCCGAAAAGGCCGAGAAGGGCGGCAAGAGCAAAGCGGAGCGCCGCGCGGCAGATCTGGAGGCACAGGTCGCAAAGCTCGAAAAGGAGCTGGCCGAAACAAAGGATCAATACCAGCGGATGCTGGCGGAATACGCCAACTACAAGCGCCGCACGGAGCAGGAGAAGCAGCAGATCGGCGCGTTCACGAAGGCGGAGCTGCTCGGCGGCCTGCTGACGAGCCTCGATAACATGGAAAAGGCCGTGGCCGCGCCTGCCGGCGAGGAATACAAAGCCGGCGTGGATCTGGTCATGCGGCAATTCATGGAGGCGCTGCATAAGCTGGGTCTGGAGGAGATACCGGCAAGCGGCGCACCGTTCGACCCCAACGTGCATCACGCCGTGATGCGCGAGGATGCGGACGGCGTGGAGGCGGACACCGTCACCGAGGTGTACCAAAAGGGATACACGGTAGGCGACCGGGTGCTGCGCCCCGCGATGGTCAAGGTCGCGAACTGACGCGGCCGGATAAAACGGCAGACGCCGGGCATATGCCCGGATCTGATAGATCAAACAGACTGACCTCGGGCATATGCCCGGCGGATACTATTGGAGGAATGACTTATGGCTAAGATCATCGGTATCGACCTTGGTACGACTAACTCTTGCGTGGCGGTCATCGAGGGCGGCGAAGCCGTCGTGATCCCCAACGCGGAAGGCGCGCGCACGACCCCGTCCGTCGTCGCGTTCAAAAAGGACGGCGAGCGTATCGTCGGCCGTGTGGCGAAGCAGCAGGCTGTTTCCGCGCCGGACCGTACGATCAGCTCCATCAAGCGCGACATGGGCACCGACCGCAAAGTGACGATCGACGGCAAGAGCTACACCCCGCAGGAGATCTCCGCGATGATCCTGTCCAAACTCAAGCAGGATGCCGAGGCGTATCTGGGCGACAAGGTGACCGAGGCGGTCATCACCGTCCCGGCGTATTTCACCGACGCACAGCGTCAGGCGACGAAGGATGCGGGCAAGATCGCCGGTCTGGAGGTCAAGCGCATCATCAACGAGCCGACGGCGGCGGCGCTGGCCTACGGCATCGATAAAGAGAACGACCAGAAGATCATGGTCTACGACCTTGGCGGCGGCACGTTCGATGTGTCCATCATCGAGATGGGCGACGGCGTGCAGGAGGTGCTGGCCACGGCGGGCAATAACCGTCTGGGCGGCGACGACTTCGATCAGAAGATCGTCGACTGGATGGTGTCCAACTTCAAGGCGGACACCGGCGTGGATCTGTCGGGCGACAAGATGGCCATGCAGCGTCTGCGCGCCGAGGCGGAAAAGGCCAAGATCGAGCTGTCCGGTTCCACCAGCAGCAACATCAATCTGCCCTTCATCACCGCGGACGCGAACGGCCCGAAGCACCTCGACATGACGCTGACCCGCGCGAAGTTCAACGAACTGACCGCCTCCCTCGTGGATGCCACGATGGGGCCGGTGCGTCAGGCGCTCAGCGACTCCGGCCTGTCCGCGTCGCAGATCGACAAGGTGCTGCTCGTCGGCGGCTCCACCCGTATCCCCGCCGTGCAGGAGGCCATCCAGAAGTTCATGGGCAAAGAGCCGTTCAAGGGCATCAACCCGGATGAATGCGTGGCCATGGGCGCGGCGCTGCAGGGCGGCGTGCTCGGCGGCGAGGTCAAGGGCCTGCTGCTGCTCGACGTCACCCCGCTGTCGCTCGGCGTGGAAACGATGGGCGGCGTCATGACCAAGGTCATCGACCGCAACACCACGATCCCGACGAAGAAGAGCCAGGTCTTCTCCACCGCCGTGGATAACCAGCCCTCGGTCGAGATCCACGTCCTGCAGGGCGAGCGTGAGTTCGCCAAGGACAACAAGACCCTCGGGATGTTCCATCTCGACGGTATCGCCCCGGCGCGCCGCGGCGTCCCGCAGATCGAGGTCACGTTCGACATCGATGCCAACGGCATCGTCAATGTGTCGGCCAAGGATCTCGGCACGGGCCGCGAGCAGCATATCACCATCACCTCCAGCACCAATATGTCCAAGGAGGACGTGGAGAAGGCCGTGCACGAAGCGGAGCAGTATGCCAGCGAGGACAAGGCGCGCCGCGAGGCCGTCGATGCCCGCAACAACGCCGACCAGACGGTCTATCAGACCGAAAAGGCCATCGAGGAGCTGGGCGACAAGATCGACGCTGCCGATAAGGCCGACCTGACGGCGAAGCTCGACGCGCTCAAGGAAGCGCTCAAGGGCGACAACATGGACGACATCAAGGCGAAGCAGGAGGAGCTGACCAAGGCGTTCTACGCCGTCAGCGAGAAGGTCTATAAGGCCAACGCGCCGCAGGACGGCGCGGCCGGCGGCCCGGCGGACGGCGGTGCCGCCCCCAACGGCGACGGCTATTACGACGGCAACGTGCAGTGATGCACGCCACTTGTCACGGCCCCGTGGTCACCACGGGGCCGTGCAGGCTGTCGTGCCGCATCGCGGCATAGGCCGCCGATAAGTCCAAATGCGATCTGGAGGAGTTTCTATGGCGGATAAACGCGATCTCTACGAGGTGCTCGGGCTGCAAAAGGGCGCCACGGAGGACGAGATCAAAAAGGCCTACCGTCAGCTGGCCAAAAAATATCACCCGGACCTCAATCCGGGCGACAAGGACGCGGAGGCGCATTTCAAAGAGGTCGGCGAGGCATATGCCATCCTCAGCGACCCGCAGAAGCGGGCGCGCTACGATCAGTACGGACACGCCGGCGTCGATCCGAACTTCGGCGCGGGCGGCGCGGGCT
>JAJXDX010000285.1 GCA_021640185.1 Oscillospiraceae bacterium
CCGATGGATCTCGTCGATGTCCTCCTCGCGGTCGTCGGCCGCTTCCTCCGGCTCGTGATCCTGCGGCTTTTTCGTGCCGCGCGCGGTCTTTTCCTTTTTCTTCTTCTCCGGCACGGTGTTCTCGAGGTTCTCGAGGAACACGAACTCGTCACAGCTGTTGCGGAACGCCTCCGGCGTACGCTTTTCGCCCACGCCGATGACATACACGCCGGATTCGTGCAGCTGGATCGCCAGCGGCGTATAGTCGCTGTCGCTGGCCACGATCACGAAGCCGTCATAGATCTCGCGGTGCAGCAGCACCATCGTATCGATCACCAGCGCCATGTCCGTCGCGTTTTTGCCGGATACATAGTCGAACTGCTGCTCCGCCTTGATCGCCAGACGCTTCAGCTCGTTCTCCCAGTTTTTCAGCGTGTCTTTTTTCCAGTTGCCGTAGGCGCGCTTGACCCCGATGCGCCCATGGGTCGATATCTCGCGGATGACCGCCTCCAGCTTCGCCAGCTGGGTGTTGTCGGCATCGATCAGCAGCGCGATCTTTTGCAGCTCCTGCATAGATCTCCTCTTTTCTTCATTTTCTATCCCGCGTTCTATCCCGCGTCAGGGGCGCAGCAGCCGCTGCTCCAGTGCGCGAATCTCCTCCCGGCGCGCGGCGGTCGCCGCCGCGTCCGGCCGATACAGCCCGTCCGTCAGGCGCACAAGGTCGCCCTCCCGCGTTTCGGGCAAAAGCAGCGTGCGCGGCACGACGGTGCTGTTGCCGCTGTCATCCCCGATCAGCACGGCTAAGTCGCCCTCGAAACGGTCGACGCTCCAAAGCTCCTCCATGTTCACTCCCCCTTGCTGCCCTTGACCGACAGCGTGTCGCCGTCGGTCGAGAACGTGATGCTCCCGTCGGTGTCACAGCGCCAGATCTCGACGCCGTATTTCTGCAGCACGGCGATGGCCTCCTTGTGCGGATGGCCGTAGCTGTTGCCCTCGCCGCAGGTCACGATCGCGTATTTTGGCGCGACCGCCGCGATGAACGCGTCGGTCGACGCGGTGCTGCTGCCGTGGTGGCCCACCTTGATCACGTCGGCGTGCAGATCCGGATAGCGCTCCAGCATCAGCTTTTCCACGCCCTTTTCCGCATCGCCCATGAACAGGAAGCTGCGCTTGCCGAAGTCGACCCGCGACACGACCGACATATCGTTCGGCTCGTCCGTTTCTTCCAATGGAGCCAGCAGCGTCACCTGTGCGCTGCCCAGCCGATACACCGCCTCCGGCTCAGCCTCGGTCACGGTCACGTTCTGCTCGTCCAGCGCGGTGAGCATATCGCGGTACACCTTCGATGGCGGTGTGCTGCCCTGCGGCATCGTCGCCATGATGAACCGGTCGATCGGGATGCTGCGGATCACCGTCGCCATGCCGCCGATATGGTCAGCGTGCGGGTGCGTCGCGATCACCAGATCCAGCCGCTCCACACCGTGCTGCCGCAGATAGCTGACCACCGTGTCACCGTCGCCCTTCTCGCCCGCATCGATCAGCATATGGCGGTCGCCTTGGCTGATCAGCAGGCTGTCGGCGTTGCCCACGTCGATGGCGTGCACCTCCAACGTCCCTTCCGGCGCCGGCGTGCCGTCGTCCAACCCGGCCCACGCATACAGCGTGTCCCAGCCGGGCAGCCCGCTTTGCGGATAGCGCTGCCCGATCTCCAGCAAGATAAAGCAGATGAGCAGCACCGCCGCCGCGATCAGGCACAGCCACCGTTTCGCGGGCGTCGCCGCCGCGGCTTTGCCGCGCTGCGCGCCCGTGCCCTGCGCACGTTTCGCCATCGGTCGATCCTCCCCTTATTCGTCCGCCGGTGCGTCGGCGGTGTTCATGTCACGTTCGATCCATTGCTGGCGCGTGATCAGCACCTTGCGCGGCTTGCTGCCCTCGCTGGGGCCGATGATGCCGCGCCGCTCCAGCTGGTCGATGATGCGCCCCGCGCGGGCATAGCCGAAGCGCATCTTGCGCTGCAGCATGGAGGTGGAGATCTGCCCCTCGGTCACGGCGATCTCGATTGCCTGCGGCAGGGCCTCGTCCTCGTCGTCGGCGCCCTCGTCGTCCGCGGCATCGGCACGGCTGCCCGCACGTCCGGCGGCGGCCGCCAGCTTGTCGATCTCCGCCGTGACCTCTTCGTCGTACGCCTGCTCCTCGTCGCTGTTCTTGAGGAAGTCGATCACACGCTCGATCTCCCGGTTGGTGACAAAGCAGCCCTGCACCCGGCGCGGCTTCGACAGCCCGACCGGCATGAACAGCATATCGCCGTAGCCCAGCAGGCGCTCCGCGCCGCCCGCATCCAAGATCGTGCGGCTGTCCACCGCACTGGCCACGGTCAGCGCCAGACGGGACGGGATGTTCGCCTTGATCAGGCCGGTGATGACGTCCACCGACGGGCGCTGCGTCGCGATGACCATGTGCATCCCGGCGGCGCGCGCCATCTGCGCCAAACGGCAGATGCTGTCCTCCACCTCGTTGGCGGCGGCCATCATCAGGTCGGCCAGCTCGTCGATCACGATCAGGATCAGCGGCAGCGGCTTCATGCCCTCCTTGCTGCGCGCAAGGTCGTTGTAGCTGGTGATGTCGCGCACACCGCTGTCGGAGAACATCTGATAGCGCTTGAGCATCTCGTTGACGGCCCAGCTGAGCGCGCCCGCCGCCTTGCGCGGATCGGTCACGACCGGGACAAGCAGATGCGGGATGCCGTTGTAAACGCCGAACTCGACCTTTTTGGGGTCGATCAGGATCAGCTTGACTTCCTCCGGACCGGAGCGGAACAGCACCGACTGAATCATGGAGTTCGTGCAGACGGACTTACCGGAACCGGTCGTGCCCGCGATCAGCAGATGCGGCATCTTGGCCAGATCCGTCAGCACGGCGTTGCCCTCGATGTCCTGCCCCAGCGCGACGGTCAGCTTGCCCTTCGCGCTGCGGAACTCGTTCGTGTCCAGCAGACTGCGCAGGCACACGGTGCGGCGCGCCTTGTTCGGCACCTCGATGCCGACGGCGGCCTTGTTCGGGATCGGCGCCTCGATGCGCACGCCGGACGTCGCCAATCGCAGCGAGATATCGTCCGCCAGCCCGGTGATCCGGCTGATCTTGACGCCGGGGCTCGGCTCCAGCTCGTACCGTGTGACGGCCGGGCCGCAGGTGATATCGCTCAGCCGCGTGCTGATGCCGAAATCCTTCAGCGTATTGACCAGCAGCTGCCCCTTTTGGCGCATCTCCAGCTCCGTGTCGCCCGCACCGGCGGGCGGCGCGTCGTCAAG
>JAJXDX010000286.1 GCA_021640185.1 Oscillospiraceae bacterium
CGGCCGGGGCATTGAGCCCCGTGCCGACGGCCGTGCCGCCCAGCGCCAGTTCGTGCAGCGGGCCGGCGGCCAGACGCAGCAGCTCGATGTCGCGCTCCAGGCTCGCGCGCCAGCCGGAGATCTCCTGGCTGAACTTGATCGGCGTGGCATCCTGCAGATGCGTGCGGCCGGATTTGACGATGCCCTCGTTCTCGGCCTCCAAGCGGCGGAAGGTCGCGATCAGTTCCTCGACCGCCGGGATCAGCTTATCCTCGATCGCCAGCACCGCCGAGATGTGCATGGCGGTGGGGAAGGTGTCGTTGGACGACTGGCTCATGTTGATGTCGTCGTTCGGATGGCAGAGTTTTTTGCCGGCGATCTGGTTCGCCCGGTTGGCGATGACCTCGTTGGCGTTCATGTTCGACTGTGTGCCGGAGCCGGTCTGCCACACGACCAGCGGGAAGTTCTCGTTCTGCTCGCCGGAGATGACCTCGTCGCAGGCGGCCGCGATGGCGGCAAGCTTCTCGGCGGTCATCTTTTCCGGCTTCAGCTCGGCGTTCGCCAGCGCGGCGGCCTTTTTCAAGATGCCGAAGGCGTGCGTGATCTCGCGGGGCATCGTTTCGATGCCCACGCCGATCTTGAAGTTCTGGTGGCTGCGCTCGGTCTGCGCGGCCCAAAGGCGGTCGTCCGGCACACGGACCTCGCCCATGGAGTCATGCTCGATACGGTATCCCATGCTGCTCGCTCTCCTTTATCAGATGTCCAGACTGTTGATGACTTCATGCAGCGTATCGGCGCTGTGCTGCAGCTTGCCGATCTCCTCGTCGGTCAGCTGCACGTTGATCTTGCCGCGCACGCCGTTGTGCCCGATCAGGTTGAGCGTGCTCAGGCACACGTCGTCGATGCCGTATTCGCCGTGCATCATCGTCGATACGGTCATCGTCGTGTCGATGCCGGTCAGCAGACATTTGCAGATGTGGCACACCGAAACGCTGACGGCATAGAACGTCGCGCCCTTGCGCGCGATCACGCGGCCGCCGGACTTGCGCACGTACTGCTCCACATCTTCGGGATCGAGCTTCGGCGTGGTGATGCCGGGGATCGTGATCAGATCGTGGCAGGCAGCGATCGGCACGTTGGAGATGTTCGCGATCGACCACGGGACGAACGAGGAATCGCCGTGCTCACCGAACACATAGGCATGGACGTTGCTCTGGTTGATGTTGTAATACTCCGACAGGCGGGCGCGCAGACGCGCGGTGTCCAGGATCGTGCCGGAACCGATGATCCGGTTCTCCGGCAGGCCGGAGCGCTTGACGAACGTGTAGGTCAGGATGTCGACGGGGTTGCTGACGATGATGTAGGTCGCGTCAGGCGCGTTTTTGGTGATCTCCGGGATGATCTGCTTCGTGATATCGACGTTCGTCTGCGCAAGCTCCAGACGCGACTGGCCGGGCTTGCGGGCGATGCCGGACGTCAGGATCACGATGTCCGCCCCGGCGGCATCGCGGTAGTCCCCGGCATAGACGGAGCACGCACCGCAAAACGGCGTGCCCTGCCGGATGTCCAGTGCCTCGCCCAAGGCTTTTTCGTTGTTGATGTCGATCATGACGATCTCGGAGGCTAGCCCCATGACGGTCAGGGTGTAGGCGATGGTGGAACCGACGCTGCCGGTCCCGATGATCGCGATCTTGTTCATGTTTTCTGACGCACCTTTCTTATTCGATGTCCCTAGTCTGTCGATGATAGTATACCATGATCCGACAAACAACGCAATTGCCGATGATGCAATCGGTATTGCACATATCGATATGGAAAGGCGTGAATGAGGACGAAAAAAACGTGCTTGCCATCGCGCGTGTATAATGATATAATGGATAGGAATATGATGAAGATCGGCGAAAAACGGAAAAGGGACATGACGATGGAACGAACTGGCAGAGAAAAAACAAGAGAACGGCACTTCGACCGGGAAGATCGCGGCGAGCGGGAGGACTGCATCGCCGGGCGCAACGCCGTAACGGAGGCGCTCAAGGCCGGGCGGGCGCTGGAATGTGTGCTGATCGCCCGCGGCGAGCGGCAGGGCAGCATCGGATCGATCGTTGCCCGCTGCCGCGAGGGCGGCATCCCGGTCAAGGAAACGGATCCGCGCAAGCTGGACGCGATGGCGCGCGACCATCAGGGCGTGATCGCGATCGCGGCCTGCAAAGCATATGCCAAGATCGACGACCTGTTCGCGAACGCCGAAAAACGGGGCGAGCCGCCGTTTTTCATCGTCTGTGACGAGCTGGAGGATCCGCACAATCTGGGCGCGATCCTGCGCACGGCGGAGGCCGCCGGAGCGCACGGGGTCATCGTGCCGCGCCGCCGCTCGGTCGGGCTGACCGCCACGGTCGGCAAGGTGTCGGCCGGGGCGGTGGAATACGTCCCCGTCGCGCGGGTGACGAACTTAGCCGATACGCTGCGCGAGCTGAAGGCGCGCGGCGTGTGGATCTACGGACTGGACATGGACGGCGAGATCTGGTGCGGCACCGACCTGACCGGGGCGATGGCGCTGGTCGTCGGCTCCGAAGGGCGCGGCATCGGACGCTTGGTGCGCGAGGAGTGCGATCACGTCCTCTCGCTGCCGATGGCGGGCAAGATCAACTCGCTCAATGCGTCGGTGGCCTGCGGGATCGTGCTGTATGAGGTCGCCCGCCAGCGGCAGGGTATCCCGGCGCGAAACGGCTGACGCGTTTCACGCACGCGCCCAAACGAAAAGGACAAGCGAAAGGAGAGATCGACGATGCCGGATGCGCCGAAAAACGACGCCATCGATCTGGATGCGCTGATCGATACTCTGCTCAAAGAAAAACAGCCTGCCTCTCCGGCGGAAAAGCCCGAAACGGAGCAGGAGATACCCGAAAAGGGAAACGACTTTACAGATAGAGCCGCGGTTTTTACCTCGTCTGTCGCTGTCGCTGCGCCGGATGAGCAGGATAGCGGCGTGTCTGTAAAGGTGGATATCATTACAGACGAAAACGAGCCGGAAAGCGGAAAAACGCCCGCAGCAGAGCCGGAGAGCCCGTCCGCGCCGGAGGAGGACGAGCGCCCGCGGCGCAAACGTTCCCTGCGCCGCCGGGCAAAGAAGGAGCGCGACGGCGACTTCGATCCCATGGTGGAGCAGTGGGCCGACTGGGGGCTGAAGCCGATCGGCCACTATCGCGCCGAAAAGCGCGAGATCAACGTCGATGTACCGCAGCAGGAACTGCTGTCCGGCGACCCGAGCAAAGCGCCCGGCACCGGGCATCCCCCGGCGCCGGAG
>JAJXDX010000287.1 GCA_021640185.1 Oscillospiraceae bacterium
CGCACGCCGTTCGGCGTGATGCAGACGCAGTCGGCCTGCCCGCGCTGTCAGGGACGCGGCAAGATCGTGGAAACGCCCTGCCCGACCTGCGGCGGCCAAGGCCGCGTGCGCAAAACGGAGCAGGTGGGCATCAACGTGCCCGCCGGTATCGATGACGGACAGGTCATCAGCATCCCCGGCAAGGGCAATGCCGGGATGAACGGCGGCCCGGCCGGCGATCTGCAGGTCGAGATCTCGGTGCGCCCGCACCCGCTGTTCGAGCGGGACGGCTTCAACATCTGGTACGAGCTGCCGCTGACCTATGCGCAGGCGACGCTCGGCGCCGAGGTCGATATCCCGACGCTCGACGGCAAGATGAGCTACACGGTCAAGGAAGGCACGCAGCCCGGCGACGTGCTGCGCATCAAGGGCAAGGGCATCCCGTACCTCAACGGGCGCGGGAACGGCGACCTGATGCTGAAGGTCACCGTCGAGGTGCCGCAGCGCCTGACCGGGGAACAGAAGGAGCTTCTGCGCGCGTTCGAGGCGTCGATGGGCGAGAAGAACTATCAAAAGCGCAAAAGCTTCTTCGACAAGATCAAAAAAGGCTTCCGCTAAGCGCTGCTCATGCGGAAGGGATAAGAAAGTGCCGTGCAGATCGTCGATCTGCACGGCACTTTTTATCGTCCTCTGCCGGACATGGCCCGCGCCTTTTTGATCTGCGCGGTGAAGGACTGACGGTAGGCGGAGGGCGACAGCCCCTCGTGCTGCTTGAAGGCGCGGGAAAAATAGAACTCGTTATCGAACCCGCTGCGCCGGGCGACCTCGTGCACCGGCAGCTGCGTGGAGGACAGCAGCTGCCGCGCGTGCTCCATGCGGATCTGCGTCAGCCGCCCGGTCACGGTCTGCCCCGTTTCCGCCGCAAAGCGGCGCGACAGGCTGCGCACGCTGACCCCAAGGGCGTTGGCGACGTCCGCCATCCGCACCGCGTTCGCGTAGTAGCCTTCCAGATACAGCTGCACCTGTGCGGCCAGCGTTTCCGGCGCAAGGACGGCCGGCGGCGGCGCGTGCCGCTGCTCCGCCAGTTCGGCCAGCCACGCGGCGAAGGCCGCCTGCACGCGCGGCACGCCGCCGGGAAAGCTGCTGCGCTCCAAAAACGAGGGCGCTGTGCACGCCTGCGGCACGGACAGCGCCGTCAGCAGGCTGTGCTCCGGCGTGCCGTCCGGCAGAGGCCGCCGGTGCGGCTCCAGACTAAAGCGCAGGCAGATCCCCTCATCGCCCGTGCCGTTGTGCCGGTGCGCGTGCGGCACGTTCGGCGGCACGAGGAACGACTGCCCCGCCGAAACGGGGAACTCCTCGCCGCCGATCGTGGTGAACATCGATCCGCGGATGACGAGGTTGAACTCGAACCACGGGTGGAAATGCGTGCCGATCACCCACGTTTTCGGGTGCTTCGCCCGCGCACAGTACAGCAGCCGGATCCGGTCGCCGCCAAAGGTGAACGGCTGCTCCCAGATCGTGCCCAGCTGCCGGATCAGCTGCTGCATCTTCTTCTGCGTCATGCTCTCCGCTCCTTTGATTTTTTGCAACATCTTCATTATAACCCGATCGATCCGGATACGCAATGGCCGAAAAAGATAAGATCCGGCGGCAAAATGGCGGATGATCCTATGGCGTGCCGCCCGCGGCGCGGTATAATGGAGAAGAGATCAAGCATAAAGGAGCATGAAAAAATGAAACTGTTCATCGATACCGCGAACGTCGACGAGATCCGGCAGGCCAGTGAACTGGGCGTGATCTGCGGCGTGACGACGAACCCCTCGCTGATCGCCAAGGAAGGCCGCGTGTTCGCCGACGTGGTGCGCGAGATCACCCGGATCGTGGACGGGCCGATCTCCGCCGAGGTCGTCGCGTCCGAGGCCGACGGCATGGTCGCCGAGGCGACGGAGCTGACGAAGATCCACAAAAACATCGTCATCAAGATCCCGATGACGGCGGAGGGCCTTAAGGCCGTGCGGCGGCTGTCCGCCATGGGCGTGCACACCAACGTGACGCTGATCTTCAGTCCGGCGCAGGCGCTGCTCGCCGCGCGCGCCGGCGCAACGTACGTCAGCCCGTTCGTTGGCCGCCTCAACGATATCTCGTCGGACGGCAACACCCTCGTCGAGGCGATCGCCAAGATCTTTTCGCTGCACGGGATCAAAACGGAGATCATCGCCGCCAGCATCCGCGGCCCGGAGGACGTGGTGGACGTCGCGCTGGCGGGCGCGCATATCGCCACCGTGCCGTATAAGGTGATCTGCCAAATGATCGTTCACCCGCTGACCGATGCCGGGATCGAGCGGTTCATGAAGGATTGGGCCACCGTCCCGAAGGGCGAATAAAACCAAAAACCGGGGGATGCACGCGCCGCGTGCATCCCCCGGTTTTCACTCTACCGTCGTCCCGGTGTAGTAATAGCGCAGGATCTCGTCATAAGAGAACCCCTGTCTGGCCAGATAGTCCGCACCGTACTGGCTCATGCCCACCATGTGGCCGTAGCCTTGCACCGTGAAGGTGAACGCCCCGTCCGCATACGCGACCGTGAAACAGGCCGACCGCAGCCCGAACAGCGCGCGCAGCCGCGTGCCGGTCAGCGCTTTGCCGCCGACGCTCTGCTCCGCGACCGTCCCGGCCGCAGAGCGCTCCGGCGCGGCGAACCACGCGGCGGGATCGTCCGGCAGCGCGATGCCGTCCTCGGCGGCCAGCGCCTGCCGCACCTGCGCCGCCGTCAGCGTGACGGTGGAGGTCAGCGTCGGGCATAGGCGGTCGCCGGGGCTGGCGACGGGGACGAGATAGCTCACCGCGCTGCCCCAAACGACGGCGGCCGCCTCGGTGCTGCCCGCCGAACAGGCGAAAAAGCACGCGTCGATCGGCTGTCCGCCGCACAGCACGCGCTTGCCCGCCACGTCGTCGACGGCCGCACACAGCTTGTTGAGGTACGCCTCATACTGCGCGCCCCAGCGCTCTTTCAGCGCCTGCGGCGCATACGCGGCCGGAAAATCCTTGCCGGGCGCGGCGAAGTCCGCGCCCTTCAGCGCGGCATCCGGCTTTTCGCGCTGCGCCGCGCGCCGCCGTCCGTAGTAGGTGTAGGCCGCCACGGCCTGTGCGCGCAGCGCCTGCGCGTGATAGGTCGGCGGCATCTCGAAGGCCAGCGTGCGGATCAAAAACTCGCGTTCGCTCAGCGTTTCCACGGTCGTTCCGTCCGCGCACAGCACGCGGAACACCGCCTCCTCCTGCGCGGGGCCGTCCGTGCGGGAG